>JAQVZR010000177.1 GCA_028708105.1 Desulfoplanes sp.
CAGATGCCATTTCCGATACGGTACGCGAAGTGGGCACCCTGCGCTACGGTCGGGGAAAAGGCATTGATTTTTATGGCGGGCTGCTGCGCATCGGCGAGGCTATGGCCCCTCCCCTCATCCGTAGAGTAAAAGAGGAGGCACCCTGCAAGGATGTCCAATTTTTAGACTGTCCTCCGGGCACCTCCTGCCCGGTTATCGAATCTCTGCAAGGTGCTGATTTCGTCATCCTGGTCACCGAACCGACCCCCTTCGGTCTGAATGATCTTCGCCTTGCAGTAGGCCTGATGCGTAAACTGAACTATCCCTTTGGCGTGGTCATCAACCGGGCAGGCATGGGTGACGACTGCGTAGAAAGCTATCTGAAAAAAGAATCCATCCCCCTCATCGCCAGCATTCCTCATACCCAGGAAGCGGCAACCGCCTATTCCAAGGGCAAACTGCTGGTGGAAGAATTCCCCGCATTCAGGGAGCAGTATCAAAAATTATGGGAACGGGTCAGTGATCTCATAGAGGAGGGGAAATAAATATGAAAGAGATAGTCGTTATCAGCGGCAAGGGAGGTACCGGCAAAACCAGTGTAGTTTCGGCACTGGCCGGCTGCGGTCCCCAAAAAGTTCTGGCTGATTGTGACGTGGATGCGGCCGATCTACATCTCATCTTGCAACCGACCATACAGGATACTCATGAATTCTGGAGCGGAGAATTGGCGTATATTGACCCTGCAGCCTGTATCCAATGCGGCCTATGCCAAGAAAATTGTCACTTCCATGCCATTTCCGATGACTTTGTTGTTCTCAATGAACATTGCGAAGGATGCGGTGTCTGTGAACACGTCTGTCCTGAAGGTGCCGCTGTCATGCGTCCCCGGATGTGCGGGGAATGGTACCGTTCCGATACACGGCACGGAGGCATGATACATGCTGAACTGGGTATTGGAGAAGAAAACTCCGGAAAGCTGGTCAGCACGGTCAGAAAAGAAGCCCATGATCTGGCTGTAGCTCAAGGCGTTGATACAGTTCTGGTGGATGGTTCCCCGGGCATCGGCTGTCCGGTCATTGCCTCCCTGACCAACGCAGGCCTGGCCGTTATTGTTGCCGAACCGACGATATCTGCCATCCATGACATGGAACGGGTACACCAATTGACCAAACATTTCAAAATCCCGACCATGGTCCTGATCAACAAGGCGGATATTAATCCGGATCTCGTGAAGGAAATGAAGAAATATTGCCAGACCAACACAATTCCACTACTAGGCACATTGCCCTATGACTCCCGGTTTACCCAGGCCCAGGTCAGGGGAGAAAGTATTGTGGAATTTGATCCGGAAGGAATTGGGAAGCTGTTTCCTCCCATGTGGGATATAATGCTTGCACATGCAAAAAATACCAGCGCATAATAATGCGGATAAGACAGGTTTTGGAAGAAACCGTTTGTATTCATATCCAATCTACGATCACCATATTATTGAAGATGGGAGGCACTGATGTCTGAACACTGTTCATCCTGCTCCAGCGATAGCTGTAAAAGCTGTGGCGACAAGGATGCAAAACTCAACAAAACACTCAGCTATATCAAACATAAACTGGTTGTTCTTTCCGGCAAAGGCGGCGTGGGCAAAAGCACCGTAGCTGTCAATATCGCAGTAGCCCTGTCTCTGGCCGGAAAGCGCGTGGGCCTTTTGGATGTGGACGTCCATGGACCGAGTATCCCCCGCCTTTTGAGTCTCAAAGACGAAAAACCACATATTGAAAAAGATTACATAGAGCCCGTCCAGTGGAGCCCTAATCTCTGGGTTATGTCTCTGGGTTTCATGATCCCCAGCGCCAACGATGCGGTTATCTGGCGCGGTCCCATCAAGATGGGTCTGATCAGACAGTTTATTGAAGACGTTGTCTGGGGCGATTTGGACTTTCTGGTCGTTGATTGCCCTCCAGGAACAGGTGACGAGCCCATGTCCACCTTACAGCTTCTAGGCAAAGATGCGCAGGCCGTTGTGGTCACCACGCCTCAGGGCGTGGCCATTGACGATGTCCGCCGTTCCGTCACCTTCTGCCACCAGATGGGCAACCCCATCCTGGGCATTGTTGAAAATATGAGCGGTTTCGTTTGCCCCAAATGTGGTGAAGTTGTGGATATCTTCACCCCGGGCGGCGGCAAAGCCCTGGCCGAAGAAATGAATGTGAACTTTCTGGGCAGCATCCCCCTCGACCCCGAGGTCGTCCGATCGGGCGATGAAGGTTTCGTCTACGTCAAAGTCCACCACGAGAGTGAAGCTGCCAAAGCCATGGGCCGTATTGTCAAACCCATCCTGGCCATGTCCGGTAGCCTGCAGGATGGCACGAAACCATTGGTCGTCGAAAAGCCCCAAGCCCCCCAAAAACCTAAAGGAGAAAAAGCAACTATGAAAATCGCTGTTCCTGTTGCCAATGGCCTGCTGTGTATGCACTTTGGTCATTGCGAAAAATTTGCCATGGTCAGTATCGATGAAGCGAACAAAACAGTCCTGGGCACGGAACTCCTTACTCCCCCGTCTCACGAACCAGGCGTCTTCCCCAAATGGGTTGCCGAACAGGGTGCCGATCTGGTCATCACCGGCGGCATGGGAGCCCGAGCACAGAGTCTGTTCACCGATGCCGGCGTCAAAGTACTTGTCGGCGTAGAGGGCGGTTCTCCCGAAGAAATTGCCATGGGTTTCATGAACGGCACCCTGCAGACAGGTCAGAATATCTGTGATCATTAGTCAGCAGATATAAGAAGCGATGTCATAAAAAAGGCCGTCTTAAAAGACGGCCTTTTTTATGACAGTTCACACATTTTTCATTCAGTACCATCGCCTTTATACATCCAGCGATGGAATCGCAACAATAAGATCAACCTCTATTGCGCCCCATAGTACCGCCCATACCGCGTCCTCCGGCATTTCTGCCCCGGCCCTGACCTCCGCCGGGTCCCATGCCGCCTGATCTACGTCCCTGACCCATACCTTGACCGCATCCATGGCCCATACCGCGACCAAGACCACGCCCCTGTCCCGAGCCCATGCCGCCTCCCTGACCCATACCCCGGCCAGCCTGCTGCCCACCAGATTGTCCCTGAGACGGAGAAGAAACCTGCCCCGTTGCGAACTCGTCAATGGCCTGCTGCACACTCGAGGCCACAGTGCACACGACACGGATGTTGCCCTGTTCCAGTGCCGACTGGGCCTTGGGACCCACCTGCCCGGTGATGACCGCCTGGGCTCCGGCCTGAACAACCATCTGAGCGGTCTGAATACCCGCGCTCTGGGGCAGATCAATGTTCTGATTGCTGAGCCACTGATGGTTTTTGGTCTCGGTATCAAAAATAATAAATCCCTGAGCCCGTCCAAATCTTGGATCAATGGGGCTCGACAAACTGTCTTGTTGTGCGCTGATGGCTATCTTCATCTTTTCAACCTCCCGGCAGATACATTCACCAAACCTGTACTGCTCTGTATATGAAATGATCTTTTGCTAGACGCATCTTCGCCCGAATAGGCGCAGTATGAGTGTCTAAGCAATATTAATGCCAATAAAAAAATACCCAACAATTCAGTCCGCTAAGAATCTGCATGTGCCTCTTTACAGATTCAGGACGCAAAATACGCCCAAAAAAATCAGCGTGCACGGCACACGTGGTACGATGACAACATACCGTCAATCAAGGCGGGCAAAAGCCTCCGCCAAAAAACGAGCTTTCTTTTCGCCGATACCGGGCAATGCCTGTAATTCCAAAGGAGTAGCTTTTTTCATAGCTGCCAGCGATCCGAAATGTTTCCACAACATACCGGCCATTTTAGGCCCGACACCGGCCAGTGACTCCAAGGAACTATCAAGATTTTTTTTCTTTCTGGAACGGCGCTGGCTGGAAATGACAAACCTGTGAGCATTGTCACGGAGCAACTGCAAAAACAGAAGTTCCCGGCTCCCTTGTTTCAAAGCAAGAGGATTTTTCCGCCCAGGGACAAAAATCCGATCGCCCAATTCGCCGGCACGCCTGGTCTCACCTTTGGCAATGGAAGCAAGAGGGAAAAGGTCGCCCTTGCCTTCCTGTTCAAAGACCTGTTGCAGGGCCCGAAGCTGTCCTTTGCCTCCATCCACCAGCATCAGATCCGGCCATGGTGGACCGGAGGCCAGCCGACGCACGAGGAACCCGGCCAACGCCTTGTAATCATCCGCTTTTTCTTCCATCTCCGGAAAAGTATAGATGCGGTAGTCCTTCTTTCGGGGTTTGCCCTGCTCAAAGACAACCATTCCCACACGCATGCCCTGCCCCGACAAATGCGAAGCATCAATGCATTCGATGCGTTCCGGTTCCGTCTTAAACCCAAAGGCCCTGGCCAGATTCAAAGATTCTGCGTTCTGTTGTTTCTTGCGCACAAATTCCCGGCCATTGGCCTCAGCCATATCCACCAGCCGTCGCTCCACGTCCCCCCAGGCCTTGGAAATCCGAACAGGTCCTTCCCGAAAATCGGCCAAGACTTCTTCCAGGGCAGGGTCATCCAGAGCACAGGGCAGAACAATGCGTTCGGGAACAAATTTTTCCGGCCCGTAAAACTGGGAGACAAACGAATGGATGATGGCCCCCTCTTCTCCCGCATCCAGGCGGACTCCCTTCCAAAAAAAATGTTTGCTATCAAGCACCTTGCCCCGCCGTACAAAGAGCATGGCCACCACCAATCCCCTGTCGTCCTTCACCAGGGAAATAACATCAAGATTTCTGTCTCCCGGAAGTACCGCGGCCTGGGGTTCAACGGTCTTTTCAATGGCCCGGATCAGATCGCGCAGTTCAGCCGCCCGCTCAAAGGCAAGGGCCTCAGAAGCTGCCTGCATCTCGTGCCGGAGTTGGACCATTAGTTCTCTGGAACGACCGGACAAAAATAATTCGACCTTATGTACGACATCAGCATATACCTTAGGGACGACAGGATGCACACAGGGCCCCATACAACGCCCGATATCATACTGCAGGCACGGACGGATGCGGTTACGAAATACATGATCGTTACACTTGCGCAGGGGAAAAATCCGGTTCACCGCCTTCAAGGTCTGCCGGGCGGCAAAGGCAGATGTGAATGGTCCAAAATATACAGACCCGTCCCTGGTCACCTTACGGGTTATGCTCAGA
>JAQVZR010000178.1 GCA_028708105.1 Desulfoplanes sp.
CTGTTTTCCTGGAGAAGTTCGGTATACTCGTCCACGGCTCCAACCAGCACCCGTTCTACCCGTTCTTCGGCCAGCCAGGTCCGGGCGGTGAGAAAGGCGGCAGCTACGGACGTCTCGAATTGGCTGACGGTGAAGCAGGGGCCGTGTATGTGCATGCTCAAGGCTACTGTGGCGGCCGGAATATTATGTACCGAATGGGAAAAGGCCAGGGGGGAGGCCATGTTCGGCCCGTAGTCGATAATAGAATCCAAAAAGTCGAAAGTCAGCCGGGCGGGGCCGTATCCTGTGGCCAGCACTATCCCCGCATCTTTCATGTCGGCCGGGGAAAGGCCGGCATCGTTCACCGCTTCGTAGGCCGCAAGAAGGGTCATGCGGGTGAAATGGTCAACCCGGCGCAGGGATCGGACAGGGACATGCTTTTTCAGAGGTTCGGTGTCTGTTGCGGGGGTAGAGGAGGTGTTGGATTCGTTGGAGATTTTCAGGAATGCGGCCTGTTTAAGGGCCTTTATGCCGTTGCCGAACGGGGCGACAATGCCCATGCCTTCAAGTGCCATGCGCATCAGACATCCCTCCCTTTTCGGATAATCAGAACGGAATTATTGCCTCCAAAGGCCAGGGACTGGGACATGGCTACCTTGCCCCGGATGGTTTTGGGACGGCTGGTGGGGGCAACGCCCAACTCAGGGTCCGGCCTTTCAAACCCCGGGCTGGCCGGGATTTTACCTGCGGCGAGATGGGCTATGGTGAACACTGCTTCAATGGCCCCGGCCGCACCCAGGGTATGGCCGGTTACGCCCTTGGTGGCCACAATGGGTTTTCCCAGAAAGAGTTCTTTAAATACAGCAGCTTCGGCACGGTCATTATTTAAAGTACCCGTGCCGTGGGCGTTGATGAATGCGATGTCCCGGGTACCCAACCCCGCCTGTTGCAATGCCTCGGCAATGGCTTTTTTGAGTCCCAGACCTTCGGGATGGGGAGCTGTGAGATGATGGGCGTCGGCCGCAGTGCCGTAGCCGCAGATGGTAGCGTGTTCGCATGCTTTGTGTTTGCTCATGAATGCGGGGGATTCCAGGATGACAATACCCGCACCTTCTCCGAGATTGAGTCCTTTGCGGTTCGCATCAAAGGGTTTGCACGCGTTCTGGTCCGCGATCATCAGACGGATGAAGCCGTTGTATGTGACCTCGGACAATTCGTCGGCACCCCCTGCAATGACTACGTCGCAGAGGCCCTGGCGTATCCATGCCGCACCCATGCCGATGGCGTCGGCCCCGGACGAGCAGGCGTTGACAATGGTCTGCACCGGGCCGGTAGCACCCAGTTTCTGGGCTAGAGCCAGCGCCGGATTGGAGGTCAGATAGCGGTGGATGGGGGTCAGGTCCGGCGTGGTGTGTGCCCGATGTTCCCGGTAAAAATCCAGAAAATTGAGAGACGCACCCACAGACGTGCCCAGGCAGACGCCCACGCGGGCTTTTCCAAGATGTGTTGCGTTGAGTCGGGCCTGCCAAAGAGCTTGCCATGTAGCGTGCAGGGCAAATCGGAAGGTGAGAGATTTGCTCTCGTCCGACATTCCTTCGCACATAAAGAATTTTTGAGGGATCTCAAAAACCGGATAGCTCCGCCCGTGGTCATTGGTAAACCGGGTGGGGTCGGCAGGACCACGTTTACCGGATGCCAATGTTTCCAAACATACCTCAAGGCAGAATCCGGCAGCGCACACGCAACCCATGCCGGTGACGCTGACGGGAACCTCTTTACGCATGGTCGGTCCTGTTCTCCTCAATGAAGGCGGCGAGAGTGTTGATGGATTCAAAGGCCTTTTTGCCTTCGTCCATGTCCGTGATCTCCACACCAAAGTGACGCTGGACAAGGACGACGATTACCACAGCATCCAGGGAATCAAGGCCCAGACCCTCGCCGAAAAGGGGCTCGTTATCTTCGATTTCAGCCGGGGTGATATCTTCGAGATTCAGTTCCTTGACCAGTGCTTTTTTCAGTTCTGTCTTTATATCCATTTTTAATCTTCCTTAATGACACAGTGTTGAGATCCAGCACGATGCTCGTGTAGGGCGTGTCCGTGTGGCCGTCCAAGGGCGTTGAATAGGTACATTCAGAGATTATTTTCTCTGTTTTTCCCATAGGTCGTAAAAATTGAAAAATTGGTAGGGGGCTTTCCTGGTTATCCCTTCCAGGGCTGCTGCGAATTCCAGAGCATAGGGCAGGTAGGCTGCATGCTGTTTGCCGAGTCCCTGGGGAACCCGGATGATTTTCGCGATTTCATGTCGGGCACGGCCCGGACCCGTGCGCAGGGCAAAAGTGACGACAATGGGAGCTCCCGTAGCCGATGCCAGGCGATAGGGACTTACGGGGACGCGGATGGTGCCGCCCATGAAGGGGACCGCCACTGTGTTCGTGTCATTGCCCAGCACCCGGTCGCCCATGGTGCACAAAAGATCCCCTTTGGCGAGAGCGGCCATCATTTCCAGAGTTCCACCCAGATAGCCCAGAGGATCAATGATGGAGACCGGGATTTTCTGGGAGCGATGTTCAAAATAATGGCGGTCCACGTCTCCCTGCTCGCGCAGTAAAAGTACGTGCACCGGGGCATTGACAACGGTCAAGCCCATAGCGGCCATCTGCCAGCATCCCACGTGTCCTGAAAGGAGGATAACTCCGTTGCCCTCGGCGTGCAGGCGGATGAGGGTGTCATCGTCTTCGGCACGGCCTGTGATTTCAAATGCGCGCAGAATGCCCGCCGTGGCCCTGTCCACAAGGGTTTTGCCCAGTTCCATCTGCAAATGGAAACAGTGGAAAAATTGTTCCCGGCCTGTGGCCCTCGGAAAACGGCGGGAAATATAGGCTGTGGAGCGGGCTCTGATGGATGGTCGGATGGTGTACCACAGGACGACAAAAAAAAGGAGCACATAGGCGGCGTTGCGCCCTCCAAATCTAATGAGTGTATAAAATATATGGTGCTGGAGTCGGGAACCTATGCTGCGGCTGGACCAGGACCGGTTTTGACTCATGGTTTTTCAGCCTCCGGAGTTTCTGTTCGGGTGCTTTCCTTGAGACTCAGAGAGAGTATTTTGGCCATGGTATAGACAACGCCGCCGATCATTATGGAAAAAATCGGGGCCAGAACAAGGGAGCCCAGCACCCATTCCCAGATACGTTGCACACCTTCATAGCCCAAGGTTTGCAGGGATATTTCCGTTAGAAACCGGCCATGGCGCATATAGTATCCGGCCTCAATGCACAGGGCGGGCACGATGGGCGGCATGCACAGCTGGCTGACGGCCAATGCGGCAAATTTGTTCAGCCTGAGCCATCCGGCGGCGAGTAGAATGGCGATACTGTGCAGAGCCACCAGGGGCATAGTGCCCAGAAAGATGCCCAGAGCGCAGGAAAGTGCCAGGTCGCGCGGCGTGGCATCGTTGGCCAGGAGCAACCGTAGGGAGCGCAGTGGGTGGATGGGAGAGAGTTTGCCGGCGGCGTCCGTACTGAATGTTTTGTGTGGTACGGGCATTATGGCGCGCATGGTCAGCCGTGTATTTAGCAGAGAAATACGCAGGTTGTCCCTGAAGGATTTGAAGTGCGAAATCCGGCTCTCCAAGGGTGGGTAATAGACGGTGATATCCACATCGCGCAGAGGAAAACCGGCCCATGCCGCCCGTACCAGGACTTCCACCTCAAAACTATAATGATCTTCCGTGAATTTTAGGTTTTCCAGCACGGCCAGGGGATAGGCACGGAAACCGCTTTGGACGTCGGAAAGGATGATCCCCGTCTGCACCCTGAGCCAGAAATTGGAAAATTTTCTTCCGAACCGGGAAGAGCCTGGTATGTTGGCTACAGTGAAGTCCCGTGCCCCCACAATGATGGCATTTTTGTCGTGTGCGATGGCCGTGACGAAAAGGGGAATATCTGCCGGGTCGTGCTGCCCATCGGCATCAAGGGTGATGATGTGGGTCATACCCATGTCCCGGGCAGCCTGGGCCCCGGTGCGGATGGCGGCACCCTTGCCCCGGTTTGCTGGGTGACGGATGACGCCTACGTTCAGTCCGTTCAGTTCGTCCGGGGAGAGGTCCGTGCTTCCATCGTCCACCACCAGCACGTGTTCGTGCACTGCCAGAATGCCGGCGACCACGTTTCGTAAGGTTGCTGCGTGGTTGTAGACCGGCACTACGACCAGAATATGAGACCGGAGAATATCCGACTCTTCAGCCGTAGATGGTCTCTCAGACCGGACCGTGGCAAGAGGGGTGCCCATGGTTACAAAAGCCCCTGTTCCCAGCGTTCACAAAAATCGAGATAAAAATCGGGCGGGGCCATGAGCAGGGTGCCTTGGGTATCCAGAAAGAGTTGTACACTATAGCCCGTGGTGGTGATGTCTCCGGTCTTGTTGCGGATTTCAAATCCGAGGTTCATGCGTGCGGCCCTGGTCCAGTAGAGCAGGGCCGTGATGGTGCAGGTTTCGCCAAAACGCAGGGGACGGTCGTAGTCCACATGGATCTGCTTAATGGGCGTGACCAGATTTTCCCGATGAAAATCAAGATAGCCGATGCCGTAATGGTCGCCCAGGGCAACCCGTGCATCTTCGAAATAGCTGGGATACCGACCGTGCCAGACGATGCCCAGGGGATCGACCTCTTCAAAGCGGACTATGCGTTGAACGGTGAAGGTCAACGGGGCCGGAGCATCGGAAGACGTCTTAAAATAAGGTCTTTTCATGATGCAGTATCTGCTGGTTCAAGGACGAGGGGAAGGATTGCGCATGGTTCGCCCTCCACGCTGAGTTGGATCTGGGCGTGCACATAGCCGTTTTTTGTCGAGGTCAGGGCGTGGGCTTTCAATTTTTCACCGGGCTTGACGATACGCATGAATTTTGCCCGACCGATTTTTTTGAGCTGCAGGGGAGAATCCCCCCGCGCCGCAAGAATACCGGTCAGCACCTGCACCATGGCCGGCAGGATGGGCTGGTCCGGGAAATGTCCGTTAAAACCCAAAAACGAAGGGGGAAAAATAAAGATCATCTCCCTGGCACCATCGCTGGTACGGGTTGCAGGACCTAGGGCACAGGCCTGTATTTCACGCAATATGGTACTCATGG
>JAQVZR010000179.1 GCA_028708105.1 Desulfoplanes sp.
GAGCCTTAAACGCACGGACCAATAAACGGCCCAAAAGGCGACCGGTTCCCAATTTTGATCTGAATTTATACCCGGTAATCAAGGACTTGAGCAGCCCGGAATACGGAGCATAAAAGCCAACCCCGGACCAGGGTTCGGGGGCATGCCTGCAATGTGAACAAAGATAGATATCTTCACCGACGGACGCATAGAGACGACCACACCCCGGACAGTATCCCCCTGTGCGCAGCACAAGTTCAAGACAGCAGGCATGACACACACCGGGAAACAGTTCTTCCCGGGTACGGATCACCGCCCCGCACAATGCGCATCGACAGCCAAAGAACAAACCAGCTCCCTGCAATACGCAGCGCGCGTAGCCATGCAACACGGCCAGCATACCAGCATCATTTTCTCTCATGACAATGTGCATGCCAAGCCTCGGCTCCCATATTCCGCACAGCTGCCAACGATTGAGGATCTTTTAGCAAATCCTGCGGCCCATCCATACCGTAGAAACCAAGATGCCCATGCATGGTACAATGAAAAATTTGTAAAAAATATTTCATACTGAGCAGACTTCCCTCGAAAAGACGTTCACCCCTGGGCCGACCGGCACACAAAGCCATATACGCCCGGCGTGAAGGCAAGGCCAACATCCGCGCATCGCGGTGCAAAACCCGCATATAATAACTCTGGCCCCGATCGATAAATCCCTTGAACATGGCTGGCAGATGATAAAAATAGATGGGGGATGCAAAAAAAAGAAAAGGAGCCCGCATAATCAACGCAAAAAGATCTGCGACGTCGTCCTCATGGGCCAGGACACAGTGCCCGGTCCGAGCACAGGCCGAGCACCCAAGACACGGAGACACCCGATATTCTCGCAACATAATCATCCGGCAATCCCCTCCGGCGTCCCGTATTCCCCGGGCAAAAGAAAGAGCTGCGTGATCGCTGTTTCCCCCCTTCCGCGGACTGCAGGCGAACACAACGGGCAGGATATCCGCCCCGGGCATCGTTAAAGGAGGTTCAGGGTTCACAACGAGCTCCATCTCTTTTTTTATAAAAACTGGCCCGAATAAACTCACCGTCCGCACAGGTATCCATAGCCCATTCGGGCAGATGTTTCAAAGCATTGTGTAATTGTGCCACGGCCCGCTGCTGCACCACGGCCTCCACAGCCTGTCCTTGATTAAACTGGAGATAGAGACCTACCTCCTGCCCGACACCTCAACACTTACTGCGAAAATCCAAGACGATTTTTTCAGACATTTCCACCTCCGTACATCGCTTAGATCATTTAAAATCACTGAAAAAAGGATTGTTCACCCGGGCATCATGTACATCCGTCTGGGGGCCGTGCCCCGGGTAGATAACCGTCGTCTCGGGAAGAATAAGTATCTGCGTATAGGCCGATTTTTTGAGTACCACTTCATCGCCGCCGACAAAATCGGTCCGGCCTACGGATCGATAAAAGATAAGATCACCACAAAAAACCGCACCCAAATTCGGGAAATAAAACGACAGGCTTCCTGGGCTATGCCCCGGGGTCGCCAGAACATGGCATATTTCTCCCAAAAACTGCTGAGGCCCGGCGCTCAGAGGATCAAAATCAAACGCCGGTGTCAGGGGCATCCCCATAAATCCCCCCCTTCCAAGCTCGGTCTGCATAAGCGACGCGTCTTCGGCACTGGCTAAAATGGGAGCGCCTGTCTTTGTCTGCAGTTCGGCATTACCTCCGGTATGGTCAAAATGCAGATGTGTATTCAGGATATGGGTCACCCGCAATCCCTTGGCATCAAGAAAGGCAATCACCGCTTCAGGATTGCCGCCGGGATCAATAACGACAGCATTCCCGGCCGTGTTGTACAATAAATAACAATTGGTCTCTAAGGGCCCAAGATGAAAAATTTCTACTGACAGCACATGTCCTCACAAGGTTAAACGTGGTATGCCGCACCATTGCGTAACAGATATATCTAAGATCATTTTCTCTGCCAGGGGATGTGGACACTGCACCAGCTGCCCCTGCAATCCTTAACGTATATTGTAATGATAGAAAAGGCCCATGATGCTTTCGAGAGAAATGAGCGGGCCCCTATCCTCACGTTTCTGGACAAAAACAGAACCATGGTGCAAAAGACCTTCAGAATCAGCAACGGGTCGTTATCTTGCCGATTTATATAGACACACTAACCTACAACCCCTCCATCCTCATGCACTTTCCTGATCCACCCTTACTCGCAGACAATGCTCCCCTGACCGGAAGAGACCTGATCCAGTATGAGCACCTGCTCAAGTCATGTTTTGAACATTTTTTCGACTTTGCGTCCCATTCCCTTTCTTTTCCGACCACCATTCCCCCATCCATGCTCCCCGATGATGAATCCTCCACCCTGTGCCCGGTACTGGAAAAAGATCGGCTCCTCGTTCCTCTGGTGCTGGGCGACAAATTGCTTGGCATTTTTGTGGCCCGAGGCATCGCCTATGAGCGGGCACAACACGTTCTCCCTTTCTTGCCTGCCATCGCTCACCTGGGACTAACAAACATCCGTCTCTACAAAGCCAGCATTTCCGATCCCCTCACCGGACTGCATAATCATTTTTTTCTTCAGACAGCCATGGAAAAAGAAATCCAGGCCATTCTGAGCTCCATTCTTCCCGGTCCGGAATCAAGTGTGGACAATGCCTACCGAGCCTGTTTCGGTCTGATCCATCTGGACCTGGACAATGTTAAAAGGATCAATGCCCGCTTTGGTTATTTTTTCGGTGACACGCTCATTGCCCGTATCGGCAAAGAAATCAGGGAAATCACTCCTGAGCAGGCGCTAGTGTGCCGCACGGCTGGAGCAGCCTTCATTGTGTTCTGGCCCCAGGCATCCCCGGCCAGATGCGCAAAACTTGCCTGTAACATCACGGCCCTCATCGCAAAAAACACCTATCGTTGTGCCATCTCCCAAGAACGTCTCTCCCTGACATGCACCGCCGGGTATGCAACCTACCCTCGGGACATGCAGGGTGCGCAGTTCCAGCGCCCGGCCGGAGAACAGGCCAGAATTATTCTGGAAAAAGCACAAAAAGCAGCTGATACGGCCAAGGAACAGGGAGGTAATATTGTTTTTTCTTTTGCCGATATTGTCAATCAGGGCGGGAGGATTCTCAAAGGCCTGCCCCTGAACCGGGTACTGCTCAATCTAGGACGCTCCTCGGATATTTCCGAAGGGATGCGCTTTGTGCTCTGGTCCCGGGAATATGGTGCATCAAGCCCGGTCACCGGCGATACCCCCGGCCAGGTACTTGGCCACTACCCCCCCATGTATAAAGGTGAAGTCCTCATCCAGGACGTCCAGGAAGAAATTTCCGTGGGGGAAATCCTGTACCTCAATGATCCGTCCTGGCCAGCGGAACCCGGCGACAAACTCACCCTGGCCGGAGACGAATCTGATACGGGCGGTTCTTGCGCAAACAAAGCCGTTTCTCAGGATGTACAAAAAGATGTCCTCACAGGCTTGTACCCCCTGCGGGACTTTATTGTCTCCTGGACCCGGGCACGGGGTGAATGCAAGAGTTTTGCACAGGCCCTTATCCGCATCAAAGAGGGAGAAAACGACCCCCCCGATCTTGCCCCCCAGGACACGACGCTGCACACCCTGCTTGCGCAGATAAAAGCCACCTTCGGTCCGAACATCATTGGTGGCCGTTACAGCACCAACTGTCTGATCTATTTTTTCCCAGACATCGATCGGGTCTCGGGACTACAAAAAGCCAGGACTCTGTGTTCTGATTTTGCAAAACAAACAGACGGGGAGCTGCATATCGGCCTTGCCGGATATCCATTCCTCGATTTCAGCAAATCTGACATTCTGGAAAATGCTAAAAAAGCCCTGGACCATGCAATGCTGCTGGAGGCTCCAAAAGCCGCATTCTTCGATTCCGTCTCCTTGAATATCAGCGCAGATCGTCTCTTTACCCGAGGCGAAATCTACGGAGCAACAGAAGAATACCAGTGCGCCCTGGCCGCCGACCCGGACAACCTGCTCGCCAGAAATTCCCTGGGCATCTGCTATGCACGTCTGGGCCGCATGGAACAGGCCAAAGAACAGTTTCAGACCGTCTTAAAAACTGACGGCGACAACCTAATGACTCTGTACAACTACGCGTGTGCCTGCCTAAAAACAGGGGAAGAAGAAATCGCCAAAAAAAGTTTTGAAACCTGCCTGACCCATAATCCGGAACACACCTTCAGTCTGCTCAGGCTGGGACAAATGGCGGAAAAAGACAACGACATCCCACGGGCTCAGAAAATATACGAACGTGCGGGTACTACAGAAAACGGCAAAGGCATGGCTGCCCGACATCTCGCAAGCCTGGCAATCAACCAGGGTGATGCAGACAAAGCACGGGAACTGTTGCATCAGGCATTGGTCTTTGATCCTAATGATGCTTTTTCTCTGAATCTTCTGGCTCGTCTTTATCTGGATCGAGGCGATGATCCGGAAATTGCCGAAGACCTGGCCCGGCAGAGCGTCCATCTCAGGCCGGATATCCCGTCCCTGTGGACAGAAGTCACCCGCGCCTTGGAAGCCCGGGGAAAAACAGATGAAGCCCAGGCCGCAACAATACGCAGCCAGCATAGCAGTACATAGAGGAATGGATTCGGAAAAGACAAAATCAGATGACTCGGATACCCCTCTAGGACGACTAAGATCACATACCAAAAACCACATTTCCTCACGCCGTCATCGGGCCCCCCAAAAAACATATTTCCAAAAAACAATTGACTTCCTTTTTCCATTTACCTAGAAGCTTTCGCACTGGAGATGTTCCAGTGTATTCCCCGGTGGCTCAATCGGCAGAGCGGGTGACTGTTAATCACTAGGTTGTAGGTTCAAGTCCTATCCGGGGAGCCAGAAACATAAAGGCCCCATGCATATGCATGGGGCCTTTTTCTTTGTCCATGCACCGAATGCCCAATATAACTGGATAATCCCAGCCAATCTTTCCGGGTAATCCAGAAAATTCCGCTGTATTTTTCAGAATTATTGTCCCCTCCCTTTCTTCTTCTTATGCGTAACTTCTCATCAACCAATCCCTTTTCTATCCAAGAACATTTCTTGCTTTTG
>JAQVZR010000180.1 GCA_028708105.1 Desulfoplanes sp.
TGTAGAGAGTATTCAATGGGTATCAAAATAGAACAAGTGGTGCTTCAGGATGTCAATCCTCCAGAGCCCGTAAAAGCAGCATTCAATGCCGTGAATGAAGCACAGCAAGAAAAGGAAACATTGATTATATGCCTCCAGTGCAACCATTCCCAGATTGTGCCCGCCAACAAAAAATTCGAAACCGTGCGCTGCGTCCATTGCGGAGCAGATATCCCTCCCAAAAAGCACCTTCCTGGCGACTGAACCATGTAATTTTTTTATCATCGTGGTGACTCTTTCTGGGCATTCACGCTGTCGTACTCTGTGCGCTAACAATCTTTTCCGGCGCATGATCTCACGATCCCGGTCCATCCCGCAACGCACGTCTTAACATGACAGTGCGATCCACAATGCGTACACAGGAGCAAACAATGAGCTGGTTCACCCTCCCCGGTTTCTGGAAAGGTTTTTTGGTCGGCGGTATTTTCGTACCAACCCTCATTATTGTCATTGAAATGCTGGTCAAATATATGATGCACGGGAAAATCTTTTGGAAATAAACCTGGGCTGAATCATCGCCCGGTAAGAAATAGGGGACAGGCCGACTATGTCCACAGACCTTCTTTTCCTTTGCATTCATCCAGACTGTCACCCTGGTTCAGCGGAATTCCTATCCGGAAACGCAATTGCACGATTGAGGGCGGCAACAAAAGATCTGTCCCCTTGAGAAGACGGGGAAAGGATGGCCCGGAGTCACCGATTTCTCGAATTTTGCACGCAAAAATCCAAGAGCAACCTCACTATTGCCCCTGGGGGATCTGATCTTTCAAAAAAAATCGCAATCAGGCGTTGGATAAACGTTTCAGGGAAAAAATCCCGTCGAATCCGTCCACCTTGCAGGGTTTCTTTTCCCGTTTACAGGCAAAATGGTCATGAAATTTTTTGGAATTCCGGGCAACGAACTCCTTGGTTCCGATGACGCCCGAATCCGTGAAATATCGAGTCTTGAATCTGAGGCGGTCGGCGGCAGTGAGCTTGTATCCTTTTTTGCGCTCCTTCCTTACCATCTTCGGGTCCAGATGTGCCCCTTTTCCCGTATCCAACGCACCCGTTTCATAGATGAATTCTCGGTATTTCTGCAACCGGTTCTGGATCTCAATTCCCCAATCCGTCATGCCCAGATCCAGGCTCAAAAACCCTGCCCGGTTGCCCGTCTGAACGTGATATCCCAGGGAAGACCATCGGTAGTCTTCAGGACGCCGAACAATGTTCGCCCGAACGGGATTCAGATCGATATAGGCCAGGCAATTCACCAGGGTATGCCCGTCCTGGACGATCACGCTCTTGAACCGATCTCCCCAGAGATAGCCCTTCCGGCCGTTTTTTTCGTTGTAATATCTGGCAAAACGTTGCTTGATCTCTTTGATAAATTCCGAAAGAGAGCTCCATTTTTTCCGAAATTCATGAATCTTTGCGGAAGAAAAAACCGCCTGGTCTCCATAAGCCAATCCGAACCGTTCCCGCAGAGAGGATTCGTCTCCATGATCTTTTGGAAACATACGCACCAGAAGATGGAAATGGTTGTCCATGAGACAGAAGCCCAGAATTTCAGTGAAATAGATTCTGGAAAAACGAAAAATCAGAGACTGGAGATAATCCTTGTCTGCGGCAACGAAGGGAAGCCCAGGCAGAGCCGTTCGGGAGATGACGTGATATACGGCAGGGTTTTCGGACAGAAGAAGCCGGGGAATGCGGGGCATGACGACCTCCGAAACTGATGAGTGGATGGATGAATTTCCCGTAACATCAATACGTAGAGGAAGCCAGCATTGTTTGCCTGTCCCTTCTTCTTAATACGTAGAGGAAGCCAGCATTGTTTGCCTGTCCCTTCTTCTTACCAAGGGCACCCCACATTCTCCATGATCGTACCCAGATTCCGGCCATGAGCATAGTTGTCCATCACGAATTGCAAACTTTTCGATAAAACACCTAGGGCTTCCTCTGGAGAAAAAACCCCGGAAAGCTCGCGTCCCAGCCGGGGATGTCTCCCCAGTTTGCCTCCCACCAGAACCCGGTATCCGGTGCTCACCGGGACCAATGCGGATTGTTCGCAGACGCGGATGCATTTCCCGCAACCAAGACATACCCCGCCCGCTATCTGCACCCCTTTCCCGTCCGGCGTTATAGCCTGATCCGGACACGCCCGCACACATTTTCCGCAGCCGATACACAGCTCCGGTTTTACCACGGGATATTCAGCGGCAATAAACCCGATATCCACAATATGCGGTCGGGAACACCCGTTGGCGCAGGCAGCAACACTGGCCCGGAACTGATGGTGATGTCTGATCCGGCCCTTCACATTATCCTGCAAGAAGACAGGCCAACCAGACTCTTCGATGGTTCGGGTCACGGCTTCGGCAAACCCGTGGACCAATGTCAGGCCGTTGGGGCATCTGCCCGGCTCGATGCCCCGGCAGGCAATAACATCATAGGTTAAAGGGGTCACGATTTATACCTCATAGTGGGAGTAAAAAACAAAAAAAGAACCGATTACTCGTACCAGGACGTTATCAGCAAGGGATTGATCCAGGTCAAAGGGCGTAGGGACACTGCACCCGCCGGGCGGAACTACGGCTCTCATTGCCAATAATTTCTGGCCGTCCAGAAGATATCCATTGTATTGGTAAACCGTTTTGGACAGTGTTGTCTTGAGGAAGCGATCCAACGTTATTCAGACATGTTACGTTGCAAAAAGCCACGTTAAAAGTACCACCTGCAGCCAGACATCAGAATCAAACATTGAAACCCTAAGGGGCGTCCATATGGACGCCCCTTAGGGTTTCAATGCCTGAGATATACCCTCTTTCCTATGGACTGCGAACACGTACATATAGTCTCCATTCAGCAATGATGGCGGATCTTATCTTCTGTGGCCAGGGGGGTGAGCCATCCGCCTTTTATTCCTCTGAGGCTTGTATTTCTGAGCAGGCACGCATAAATAAATGCGCACGAGTTCGTAAGTATTCAATACATACTTCGACAAAAACAATTCTTTTCATCCTGAGAACGGTGCAGGCAATATGCGCATATCGCCTTTCTACACAGCCCGAAAGGTCGACTAACTCCCGGGTTCCTTCGAAATACAACTTTTAGCAATATCCCTTAATAGTAAAATAATCATTCCCATAGGCTACAATTTCAATGACACCAAAATCAAAAAAAAGAAGCCTCAAAAAACGTTTCTCCACGAGAAACCATAAAAAAATGAGCCAAGCGACTCCCAATCAGCTATCTCTCAGATACAGTTCGTACGAAATAACCGACGAACCTCTCAGCGATGTTCACCTCCCCGATGAAGTCCAGGCTGAAGTGAAAGAGCTTTTTGAAAAAGCCAAAAAAACTCCAGAAAAAATAATTGGAAGAATTGAAGAACTCATCAGTAAATACCCGAACGTTCCCCTACTCTATAATTATGCCAGTGCCGCATATTCAAATCTTCACGACAAAAATAAATCAAAACAGTACGTAGAAAAAAATTATCACAACAACCCTGAGTATCTTTTTGCAAAATTAAATTATGCAGAAATCTGCATGGATGAAGAAGATTACGATAAAGTAGCTGTAATATTTGATAATAAATTTGATCTCAAAATATTATATCCGCATAGAGATGTTTTTCATATTTCTGAAGTTGTAAACTTTTTTGGCGTTACTGGTAAATATTTCGCTGACATTGGAATGAACGAACAAGCTGAAATGAGTTACGATATACTTGTAAAACTCGCACCAAAGCATCCTCTGACGAAAAGATTAAAACGGCTTCTAAAAATGGAATCTGCGTGGAATAAATTCAAAGGATTCAGAGAGACTATGGATTAGAGATACACATTATTTGGACCAGTCAAAGAATAATGGGGCGGTACGGCGCAGTTCACCGCTACGAGAGAACATCGTGTTTGAAACCGCATAAACAAATAACACATGGACAAAAACAACATGAAAAAAATCAGCATCATCATTTGCGACCGCTATCACACATGTGCTGGTGGGAAATGCCTGCGGGCCATGCGCAATCGTGAAGGAGCTTTTGCTCTGTACAAAAATGAAGAGATCGAAATCGTAGGGTACACCACTTGCGGAGGATGTCCGGGCGGAAACATAGAATATGCCCCGGCAGAGATGAAGAAAAATGGCACAGACATTATCCATTTAGCTACGGGGCTCGTCGTCGGCTACCCGCCGTGTCCGCACCTGAAAGAGTTTTGTGAATTTATTCCCGCTAAATATGAACTTGAGGTGGTTATTGGAACCCATCCCATTCCACAAAACTATTATCTGACCCATCAGAAATTAGGTACCTGGCAGTCTGATATCTGGCAGAAGCGCATCCAGCATGTGATAACTGATGAAGAGATACGATTGTCCTATGATTGATGAGATGGGGTGCAGGGTATAAGATGACCGTGTTGACCGGGCTGACGATAAGGTCAACACGGTCAATCAGGTCATAAAGCCCCCATCACCCTTTCTTCTTGGCCTTGTCCAGGGCATTCTGGAACCAGTTTTCCTTGGTTATTTTTCCTGCTTTTTCGGGCCTGGCTTCCTTTCTTTTAACTGCCTTTTTCTCAATTTTTCCCGGTACGGTCCGATCCGTTTCCCCGCTGCGCATGGATAAAGCAATCCGTTTCCGGGGCACGTCCACCTCAAGCACCGTAACCTCCACCTGCTGTCCCACCTTGACCACTTCGCTCGGATCTTTCACAAACCGATCAGCCAGATGGCTGATATGCACCAGTCCGTCCTGATGCACCCCCACATCCACAAAGGCTCCAAAACGGGTCACGTTGGTGATGATCCCAGGCAAATGCATCCCGGCTTCCAGATCTTTCAAGGCAGAAACATTCTCCGCAAAGGCAAAAGCCTTAAATTCCGATCTCGGGTCACGGCCGGGTTTCTTCAATTCGGTCATGATATCACGCAATGTGGGCAGGCCCACCTTGTCCGTGACATAGTTTTCGATGCAGATCTGATCCTGCAATGCCGGGGAATCCATGAGTTCCTTGATGCTGCACCCGGCATCCGCCGCCATCTTTTCCACAATGGGAAGA
>JAQVZR010000181.1 GCA_028708105.1 Desulfoplanes sp.
ATCACCTGTTCCCACATAGACGGAACTACACATTTGCGCAGGGACGTATTCTGATGGCTTGCAATTACCTTCAAATAATACGGGGTGATGGCTAACGGCAGATTACCCGGCCCAGTGCAGATACGCATTTCTTCGGATGTAAGCCCCAGAATATTATCGAGTTTGACGGCATCGGTAACCCTGTTTTGGACCTGCCAATGCCAATCATTCCACTGTTCCTGGGTTGTACCCGGGAAATACGCATCAATAAAATCTTCTGCAGCAGTCATCTGCGTAGTTCTTTCCTCCCTCTGCTTATGATGTTCGGGAGGCTCCTCGTCCAGTTCTTCAATAACGCGCTCGTGCATCCTTTTTCTCCTTATCTGGTTTATGAATGAGGGATGAAGAGAATGTATATCTGTCTGTTCTCTCTCCATCCCTCGCCCTAATTCATAATACAATGTAGTCCGTCGTTTTCTGAATAGCAAACAGCGTGAAATGCACAGTGTTCAATGTGCTTCCACACCTGTTTTCCTCATACGGTCAAGGCTTGTTTTCTTCCTCTGCAGGCTGATTTTCAGCTTCAACAGGTGATACGTCTACAACGTCAATGATCATTTTCCCATTGTCTTCACGGACTTCGCCAACGACAACGACCTGCTGTCCATCAAGATCACTAACATCAACACCCTCCAAAAAATAGGTAACCTCTTCCGTGTTCAGACTTGGTCCCTCATCCGTAATTTGCAACAGACCTGTGATTTCAACCGGTGCTGCAAAAACGGGAGTTGCCATGGCAAACACGGCTACCAACAACAAAACATGTAAAAATGCTTTTTTCATTTACTACTCCATTTTTTAGCTGGTCAAGTCTGCATCCGTTTCAAGGACCCGAAAATGCTCTACCTGAATTTGTTCCCGCTCCCCTTGCATCATGACAACCCCGGTTACGGCCACCATAGACCGACATAACCCGGCAAGCTCTGGATGGCTATAAAGATTGACGACCTCCAGCTCTCGTTCGCTGTCACACGCAATGACTACGCCAGTGACCCGGTATTCCTTATCCCAGGAATTGGGCAGAACGGAACCGGTCACGGTTTCATGCATAGGGACACTTTTGGATGGAAATCCAGTCATTGTTCAGGGACTCTCCTTACGAATACATACTAATGCCTCCTATATAGCACTATGCGTGCCATATAGTTAATACGCTGATTTTACTGATAATAAAAATACTAGGCTACAGAGAATGAGAACTTTTTATTCTCATCGTCTGTAGCAAAAGCGCGTTTCCCCAAAAAAATGGGGAAACGCACTTGCCATACATAGCTATTCCACTATAATAATTAATTATAGCTCAAGCATAACTATTCAGGAATAAAAAGTTCTCTATCTAAAAAAAAGAACTGTTTATTCCTGTTTGTATTTTTTTTTGTCCAATGCATAGCGGACCATCAATTTGTTCAGCTGCCTCGTGGTTATTCCTGCACAGGAGGCTGTTTCTTTGATGACGCCTTTACATTCCGTAAGTAACTTCTCCAGATACTGACGCTCAAACTCCTCGACAGCATGATGCCGCGCTTGGGTGATCGTCAGCGTGGTGTCCACCGGCATCCGAACGCCCCCTGTTTCGTGGCCCAAAAATTCGCTGGGAAAACTTTCGGGCTGCAGGACATCGGTTTCCTCAAGAATACAAGCCCGCTCAATAAGATTTTCCAGCTCGCGCACATTACCGGGCCATTCATAGCGCATACAGGCATTAAGAACACGCGGATGCAAGCCCCGAATCCTTTTTCGAAGCTGGATGTTACACCGTTTGATGAATGTTTCTGCCAAACGAAGAATATCCTCAGGACGTTCGCGCAGAGAAGGGATATGGATGGGGAAGACATTCAACCGATAATAGAGATCTTTACGGAACATGCCCCGGGCACTCAGATCACGGAGATCTTCGTTGGTGGCTGCAATGATACGCACATCCGCCCGGATATCCATTTCTCCGCCCACTCTCTGGAAAATCCTGTCCTGAACCACGTGCAGAAGTTTGACCTGGGTCGATTGGCTGATGGTCCCTATTTCATCCAAAAAAATACTCCCTCCTTCGGCCAGTTCAAACTTTCCCGGCTTCCGCCGGATGGCTCCGGTAAAGGCACCCCGTTCATGCCCGAAGAGTTCACTTTCCGTAAGTGTGTCGGCGATAGCCCCACAATGGACACTGATAAACTGCTTATCATTTCTAGCGCTGTGATTGTGGATAATTCGGGCAACAAGACTTTTACCCGTGCCGGTTTCACCCGTCAGTAAAACGGTCGTTCGTGTTCTGGCCACGTGCCGCACCTTGCTGAATACCTCCCGCATGGCCGGGCTGGCTGTACCCACAACATCCCGTGCATCATCCTGCCAGAAATGATCGCGAAGATAGTCAAGTTCGGATTGGAGCATAAGACTGTCTCGGGTACGTTCCAATACCAGTTTAATTTCTTCAGGAGCCAGAGGATACGGAAGATAGTCGGCCGCACCTGATTTTACGGCATCCACAGCACTCCGGATTTGTTCCGGAGTAACCATGACAATCACTTGAGCAGAGGCAAAGCGGTCCCAAATTTCCTGAAGTCCGTCCTCAACAGAATGGAACTCCTGCTCCAACAGTCCGATATCAGCGAACACATAGTCCACGCCTCCATTTCCGGACAGAAGTTCATCCCGTGAAGTCCACAGTGCGAGGCTTCCTCCCCCGGACGTGAGACTTTTTTTGAGCACCTCAAAGTTCTGTCCCCGGGGCATAAAAACACTCATTTTCCTCATGACATCTCCAGTCCTGTATACGTTCATTCTCAAAGAGGCAGCGACGATCAACGTTGGTACGAAAACTCAGGGAAAATACGCCAGCCCATTGCAAAATGCGTAAAAACAACCAGCGGGATCAACCTGTAAGGCGACATCGTCTCAACTTTTTTCCCCCCCCCCTGGACACAAGGGATTCCGGGCCTGAAGGTGGCCATGGGATGAGAGGGACACCTGACATGCATTAGCATTCATTCCATAGTGCGGAAACGATGTGCCAGTGCTGCAGTGTAATGTCAAAAAAAAGCTTATCCACCTAAACGGGATAAGGACACACCCAAGAGAGTCAAGAAAAAAAGACGCCCGCGCTCACGGGGGCATGGATCTTTAATGCCAAAATTTCATATGCCAACGTGGTGTTGTTTTAACTCGTTGCGACGATCTGAACATGACAAGACATCCCCTGATGTATTATATAATTCGATCCATTAGTACATTATGAAAAAGTATTATCTATTTGTACCAACCCCGTCCCTAGTTTAAAGGACCGGATCATCATCATTCCATCACCCAGGAGGGAAAACCGTATGAAACGTTTTGCTGCTGTTTTGAGTACCCTTTGCTGCGCCCTTGCGATTACTTTAACGGCAAGCGCCCAGGATCTGACCACATTCTCAACATTAGAAGGAACCATTAACATTGCCGGGGGGACAGCCCATATCCAGGTGATGAAGACATGTGCCAAGAATATCATGCGCACCAATCCGAGAATCCGGATCACGATTGCCGGTGGTGGTTCGGGCATCGGGGCACAAAAAGTCGGCGAAGGCCTGGTGGATATCGGCAACACCGGCCGTGCTCTGTCCGACAAGGAAAAGAGCAAATACAATCTGGTGTCGTATCCCTTTGCCATTGATGGCGTAAGCACAGTCCTGCACAAGGACAATCCGGTATCCACGCTGACATCACAGCAGATCCGAGATATTTTTGCGGGCAGGATTACCAACTGGAAAGCCGTCGGAGGACAGGACGCTCCCATCAATCTCTATGTGCGTGACGAAGCCAGCGGAACCCGGGCCGTATACTGGAAAAAACTGCTCAACAAGGAACAGGTCCTGGACAAGGCCAATGTTGTCCCCTCCAACGGGGCCATGAAGACTGCCATTTCCAAAGATTTAAACGGCATAGGTTACGTGAGTATCGGCCATTTGGACAAAAGCGTCAAAGCACCCCTCCTTGACGGGGTTATCCCGGATCAGGACAATGCCAGAAACGGCAGCTATAAAGTAGTCCGCAAATTATATATGAACACCCAGCCCAATCCGTCATTGCTGGTCAAAGCATTTATCGATTATGTATACAGTCCGTCCGGGTCTGCCATTATTGCCGCTAACGGTTTTATTCCTACGGGCAGATAACGTCGGAACATTCGGAGCGTCTGAACCTGCAACGGGCGGGCCACCAAGGACCGCCCGTTGCAGGTTCAGAATTCATAGGGTGATCGTGTCGTCCGAAAAGGACACCCCCAAGGGGAGCCCATACACAAAACATATAACAATGCTCCCCTCCAACCTTAAGGCCTATTCTTGCAACGTTTTGCCCGCGAAACACTCTTCCATGGGACAACAGCCGTCTGTGCATTGATCTGTGCGGCCATTGTGGTCACCATCTTCGCATTCCTGGCCTATTTTTCCATTCCCTTGTTGGAGGATGGTCGACTGATCTCTATTCTGTCACGTTCCTGGCGTCCATTTCAGGGAAATTTTGGAATTCTGCCCATGATTGCCGGTTCACTGTGTCTTTCCCTGTCCGCCATGGTGCTGGCCTATCCCCTGGCCCTGGGTATCTGTTTTTTTGCCCATGGGGTAGGCCCCCGCATCCCGGGAAAAATAATCCTGGCCCTAGTCCATTTCATGACCAGCATTCCTACTGTGGTCTACGGATTTGTGGCCGTGTTCTTACTTATTCCAACCCTGCGCACCACCCTCATCCGGGGAAGCGGATTTTCCTGGCTGGCAGCCAGCCTGACCCTGGCCGTTCTAATCCTGCCGACGATTGTGTTGTTCATACACACCCAGTTTTCCCTTATTGAACCACGCATCCCCCAGACCACCTATGCCCTGGGAATGACAACCTCCCACCGTCTTTTCGCGGTCACCATGCCCTTGTCCTCCAGAGGTCTTTTTGCTGCAGCCATTCTTGGTTTCGGACGGGCCATGGGAGACACCATAATTCCGCTCATGCTCACGGGCAATGCCCCGCTCATGCCCCATTCTCCCCTGGAAT
>JAQVZR010000182.1 GCA_028708105.1 Desulfoplanes sp.
TCGGGGCATGCCAGGTAGGTTCCCCGTGCCTTGCTGGATTTTTTGACAAGTATTTTTGAGTCACAATCGGGACAGTGCTCTGCAACCGGCCAGTCCCAGACAGCATAATCACATTGAGGATAGCGGATGCAGGCATAAAAAACTTTGCCTCTTCGGGAACTTTTTTCCACCAGCTCACCATCACAGCCTTCGCGAGGGCAATGCACGCCGGTGGATAAGGATTGGGTGTATTTACAGTCGGGATAATTGGAACAGGCGATGAAGCGGCTGCCTGTCCGGGCTTTTTTCAGAACAAGATCACCTTTGCACAGGGGACAGATACCCATCTTTTTGCCGTTTTCACTGTCGGTATCAATATGGATGATTCCCTTCTCATCCCGAAGATAATTGCTTGTAAATCCACAGGTCGGATAGGTTGAGCATGCTAAAAAAGGTCCATTTTTCCCAAATTTGATGACCAGGGGGTTGCCGCATTTTGGGCAGGAGACCTCGGTTGCCAGGCCGCCTTTGATGGCCGCCATCTGGGTGGTTGCTTTTTCCAGGCAGGGATAGAAATCCGTGCCGAAATCCTTGAGCAATGCTACCCAGTTTCGGGTGCCTTCAGCGACCTTATCCAGGTCTTCTTCCATATGTGCAGTGAATCCGACGTCCATGAGCTGGGCAAAGTGGTGCACCAGCAGATCACTGACGACAGTACCCAGATCTGTGGGAATGAAATGTCCTTCTGTCAGAGCAACATATTCGCGATCCTTGAGCGTGGAGATGATGGTCGCGTACGTCGATGGTCGGCCAATGCCTAATTTTTCCAGATTCCGGACCAGGGAGGCTTCGGAAAATCGTGGTGGAGGCTGGGTAAACTTTTGTTCTTTGGTCAGTTTGATCAAATCCAGGCTCATGCCGGCTTTAAGTTGAGGAATTTCTACCTTTTTCTCGCCGACGGGATTCACAGTCTGGGCCCCGGAGTGCATAATTTTCAGGAAACCTGGAAAGATAAGCCGTTCACCTTTGGTCCGCCAGAGCGTATGTGCCGCCTTGACTGTGACCGTCGTGTCCCAGAATGTGGCGACAGCCATTTGGGAGGCCATGAATCGTTCCCAGATGAGTCTGTAGAGCCGGAACTGTTCCCCGGGAACAAAGGGCTCCACCTGGTCAGGAGTGAGCAGAGGGTCCACAGGACGGATGGCCTCATGGGCGTCCTGAGCAGATGCTTTGGTTTTGAAAACCCGTGGTTTGGGAGGGTAATACTCGTCGCCCAAGGTTTTTTTGATCCAGGATTCAGCTGTCTTTTGGGCATCGTCAGAGATACGCACGGAATCGGTACGCATGTAGGTGATCAGCGCAGTGGTTCCTCTGTCGCCAAGTTCAATACCCTCATAGAGTCGTTGAGCAACCATCATGGTCCGTTTGGCGGAAAAGCCCATGCGGGTGCTGGCCTCCTGCTGGAGAGTGGAAGTGATGAAGGGAGGGGCTGGTTGCCGTTTTCTTTCTTTTTCAACCACACTTTCAACTTCAAAAGTTGCCGCTTGGACCTTTTTTTCCAGAGCTTCGGCCTCGGATTGAGAACCTATTTGGGGTGCGGCTCCGTCCACTTTCCACAATTGGGTTTCGAATGGCGGTGGGGTCGGTCCCTGCAGTGTGGTTGTAAAGGTCCAGAATTCTTCAGGGTCGAAAGCTTGCCGCTCTTTTTCCCGGTCCACGATGAGCCGCAGAGCCACGGACTGGACCCGGCCTGCGGAGATACCTCGTTTGACCTTTTTCCACAGGAGGGGAGATATCTTATAGCCCACTATGCGATCCAGGATACGGCGGGCCTGTTGGGAGTCAAAGAGGTTTTTGTTCAGCTCTTTGGGATGGGCCAGCGCTTCCTTGACGGCTCGGGGCGTGATTTCGTTAAAGGTGATCCGTTTGAGATTGGCATTCTGTTTTTTAATCACCTCGGCGATGTGCCAGGCAATCGCCTCTCCTTCGCGATCCGGATCTGGAGCCAGATAGACGATATCAGCTTTTTTGGCCGAGGAACGCAGGGTGGCGACAACTTTTTTTTTGCTCGGAATTATCTGATAATCCGGCTCGAAGTTATTGTCTTCATCCACGCCCAGAACTTTGGTTGGAAGATCGCAAATGTGGCCCACAGAGGCTTCAACAGCATAGCCACTACCGAGAAATTTTTTGATCGTTTTCACCTTTGCAGGTGATTCGACTATAATTAGATCTTTGCCCATAATGAGGGGCGTATAGCGATGGAGACGCAAGAGAGCAAGAAAAAAAACAGCATAGACCTCTCTTGTGCGGAAATGAAGAATTGCATACCACCTTGTAAAAGAAGGAGGCTCGTGCGTAATCAGGATCTTTTTTAAAACAGCAGATTGAGTATTGTCCACATGGGTAAAAATAGATGCCGGACTGCATGCGCATGAGATTGCATAGGTTGGCAGCATACCGGAATAGATGTTTTGGTGAGTACCAGATGTTCAACGTAAGGATACGAGTATTATGACTCAGAATACGAAAGATTTTCATTCCGGTGTTGTGGCCCTTATCGGGCCCCCCAATGCCGGAAAATCGACCCTCCTCAATACCATTGTCGGCGAGAAGGTTGCCATTGTCAGCCCCAAGCCCCAGACAACCAGGAATCAAATAACCGGTATCTACACCAGAGATACGGTTCAGGCTGTTTTCCTGGACACCCCTGGGATCCATCAGAGCGGGATAAAGTTAAACCGATGTATGGTAGATGCGGCCTGGAAGGCGCTTGCAGGTGCTGATCTGGTCGTTTTGATGCTGGATGGATTGCGCTATTCTTCCCGCCCCGAGCATTGGCGCAGAGATTTGGCACCGCTGATCAAACCTTTGCAGAAATTGGCCCAGCCTTTTTTCGTGGTTGTGAACAAGATCGATAAAATCGGTTCCCCTGAGAAAGTGTTCCCCCTGCTGGCCCGTTGCGGCAATGAATGGCCGGGGACTGAGGTGTTCCCTGTCTCCGCGGTTAAAGGGACAGGAGTGGAGGCAATGCTCAAGCGGATTGTAGACACGCTGCCTTCAGGTCCGCCCTTGTATGACGAAGATCAGCTGTCGACCCTGCCGCTCAGATTTATGGTTACGGAGATTATCCGGGAGAAGCTTTTTTTGACGATGCAGGATGAAATTCCGTATAATCTGGCGGTAGACATTGACGCCTGGGATGATCATGCCGGTCCTAATCTGGTAGGAATTACAGCAACTATCTACGTCTCCAAAGCAAACTATAAAGGGATGATCATTGGCAAAGGTGGTCAGACATTGAAGAAAGTAGGTTCCATGGCTCGACCTGAAATTGCAGAATTGGTGGGGTCCAAAATTTTTCTTGAGTTGTGGGTCAAGGTTAAACCCCGGTGGAACGAGAACACCCCTTTTATGACCGGTATGGGACTTGGCGGCTGAATCAAGAGGCGGAATTATTTGCTTAACGGTTTGTCGGGACGTAGCCTTTCGGCTTACATCATCTACCCGAGATCTGTTGCTTAATTTCTCCCAGTATATCCTGATGTTTTATGACGTGGTTATGGCTCGCAGAAATTGTCCCATGATCACTGCTCCCGCCTGCGCGACGTTGAGTGAGTCGAATTCTCCGGACATGGGGATGGTAAGCACCGAATCACAACGTTTAAGTACACCCTGTCTGACGCCCTTTTCTTCATTCCCTAGAACCAGAACTGCTGGAAAATGGAGTTGGGCATGAAAAAGATTGGTCATCTTCTCATTCATTCCTGTTGCATAGATATAAAATCCTTCTTCTTTGCATTGTTCCAAGGCCCGTGCAAGATTGGTCACCTGGGCTATGGATGTTTTTTCCAATGCTCCGGCGGAAGCTCTGGATGCTGCCGGGCCGGGGAATGCAGTCCTGTTTTTGGGCAGGATGATACCCTGGCCCCCAAAGGCGTATAGTGTCCTGCAGAGTGTACCCATGTTTCCGGGGTCCTGAATCTGATCCAAGGCAAGAATCAGGGGAAATGCTGCATGCTGTGTTCCGGCTAACAATGTTTCCAGGGGGCAGAACCCCTGAAAGAAGACCCGGGCAATAACTCCTTGATGGTTTCCAGGGAATATCCGTTGGAGGTCTCCGGGGGGCAACCGTTTGTACTTGATCCGGTTTTGGCGGCAGCTTTCGACAATCTTGAGCATGTCTTTCCCGGGTCGTTCCAGAAGATAGACAGTTTCAACTTTGTGGGGGGTTGTGCTCAGGAGCTCGAGGACCGGTTTTCTTCCAATGACCAGGTTCTGGCTGTTGTCTTGATCTTGATTTTGATTCATGTGTTGTGTCCATGCATGCGGCCGTAATCGACGGGTGCGTGCGGTTTTCCTTGAAGGTTGCGGGGGTGGTGAGTACGGAAGATGTATCGGAACTCGGGTGGTTGTCCAGGAGCACGTTTGGGTATCATCCGTGTTTTTTGTGATCGGTACTATTGGGGGCTATGTTGCAATTCCCAGGGCTTTACGCTAGCGGTGTATAATCTTGTTCCCGTTGTGGGAAGGACGCAAGACACATCATCGATTGGTATGTATGGTCCTGCCCTGATTATGCATAGTAAATAGCCCACGTTTGAGCATCTTACGAGGTATTTGTGCGCAATATATTTTTTTCAGTAATGGTCCTGTTTGTTTTGTGTTCAGCATGTGCACCCCGCCAGCATGCTCTTACCCCTTCCGCCACGGACGGGGTTGCCGCAGTCAATGCAACCGCAGAGCCGGTGTCCTGCGATCTGCCTCCGGGTGAAGACGAGACCGCTGACTCAGACGCGGCCGTTGTACCGGATGAAGACGAGACTGCTTTGGTGGAAGAGGTTGAAGGCAGCGGAATCCCGCCGGTTGTAGATGAATCGACCCCGTTGACTCCTCAGGAAGAAACAGCTCTGCAGACCGACCCCGCCATCCATTTTGATCTCGATATCCGGGATACAAAGGACGTTCAGCTTTATTTCCGGTATTACACCCGCCAGCACAGAAAAACTTTTGCTCACTGGCTCAAGCGGGCG
>JAQVZR010000183.1 GCA_028708105.1 Desulfoplanes sp.
GGAACATCTTTCATGCTATGGACCGCAATATCTGCACGGCCATCAAGCAGCGCTTCCTCGATTTCTTTGACAAAGAGCCCTTTGCCGCCGACTTGAGCCAGGGGGACATCTTGGATTTTATCCCCTTTCGTCTTAATGACTTTCAGGATAACGTCCAAGTGCGGATACGCTTCTACTAAAAGAGATTTGATATGTTCTGCCTGCCAGAGAGCTAGTCTGCTGCCGCGGGTTGCAATTTGTATGTGGTCCATAAAATCCTCTGAATCGGGGAATTGTTGGCAAAAAATGCTTGAAGAATAACAAAAGTGTTCATGCCGAAGGGATGGTTTTCTGCTATTTACTGCCGCAGGTGGCACAATTGCCACCTCGGCATGACGCGCAGGGACTCTTTCCCCGGGTCGTGATTGCTCTTGAACTTGGCTTCCCCATAACGATAGGCCCGCCGGTCACAAATGATCCACTGGACATAAGTTTTTTGACTTTTTCTGCTCCGCAATCAGGACAGATTACCTTTTCTGTATTTTTGAGAACAACTTCTTCAAATCGATGACCACACTTTTCACATTCAAATTCATAGATTGGCACGTTCGTCTCCCGGGTAAAATAATAAGTAATGCTGTATAACGAAGAACATTTTTAACAAGTTTCTGCTAAAAATGGTTGTAATTCCGACACATTTTCAAACAAAAAATAATCTACGAGGCGACAGAGCAGATGGCCGGCAGTGATATGGATTTCCTGGATCAAAGGGGTCCTTGTATCAGGGACTGCCAAAATAAAATCACACGATGCCGCCATGGCTCCTCCACCGAGACCTGTCAGCCCAACAACGGTAATCCCGAGATCTGTTGCGGTTTGAACAGCCTTGCAGATGTTTGGACTATTGCCGGAGGTAGAGATAGCCATCAGAACATCACCTGCCCTGCCCAGAGCCTGAATCTGTTTTTGATATATCTGCTCAAAGGAGTAATCATTGCCGATGGCTGTTAGCGCCGAAGTATCTGTTGTTAAGGCTATGGCAGGAAGTGGCGGACGTTCAAGAATAAAACGGTTGGTGAATTCCGCAGCAATATGCTGACAATCCGCAGCACTTCCCCCATTGCCGCACAGAAGAAATTTTCCTTCTCGGGCCATGGCTACAGCCATTTTTTGGGCAATAGTTACCAGGTTTTGTGCGTTGTCGGTAAAAAACTGGTCCCGAAGTCTACTCCCCTCACGCGCATGTTCGTTAATAATGGAAAGAGCCTGTTTAGACATGGTATCCTTCTATATAAAAAAGTATAATACATAACAAAACCAGTGCCCTATACCGAGCAAGAAACAACTGCAGGCCATCAGTTTTGGTCTGCAGGATAAGGAACATATCTCGTATATTGAAAAAATGTGTGCAGTTATTCAATGCTGGTATCGCCAGCCTCCGAGCCACCTCTTGGCAGCAGTGGCTCGCCGAAAACGAGATATCTTTAACGGGCACGCGTGGTAATGGATTGAATAAGCACTCTATAATATATAAAAAGGAGTTCCTGCCCGTCAACGTCAGAAAGCCCTTTTGTTGCGCGGGAACAGCAAAAATATGCATCCCTGGAGAGTTGTTCCAAAAATATACATGATTAAGAAAGCCAACAACGTTGAATATGTCAAAGTTTACATTTCTGTAAAATGCTTCCAATATCCTTTTGCATTTTTAACATTTTTAATAAATTTGCATAGGGAAAACGCGACGGAAAACGATAAATAGGGTATATCAGTATGAAATTATAGCTTTTTTTATTATTGGCTCAAAAAAAGCGTTTCACAGCTATTCTCTTCTGGCATTATTATCCTTTGCAGATATGCAGAATGTTTCCAGGCTGGTTGTACCGGACACCAAAAGATACACGTTTTTTCCATCATGACAACGGTTGGCACGTAACGCGTTTGTCTAATCAGGCATCACCTCGGTATCGTATGTGGTGAACCATGATCGCAAGCTGAAAAATTTTCTGATTCGTTTCCCGAGTATTTCGTACCGTTGGCTGAAAAATATATGAGTACAAAATGGATACAAACTAGCTAATTTATCTGAAAAATTCAAATCGATAATATGCTTTTCATTTTTTTTTGTTTTATGTATAATTTTATATTGATGTAACTTTAATCCAAAACCCAGGAGGCGTCTGTGAGAAAATGGTTTTTAGTATCGATGTTGGTTCTTGTTTCGTCAGCATTGTTTCTGGCAGCCTGTTCCAAAAAAGATGCATCGGCCCCAAAAGAAATCACCATTGGTTTTAATATTCCATTGACCGGTGATATCCCCAAGGTTGGTGAAGAATCAAAGTTTGCAGGCGAAATGCTCAAAAATGAAATCAACGAAGCAGGCGGTCTGGAAGTTGGAGGACAGAAGTATAAGTTAAACTTTGTCTATGCGGACAACGAGTCCAAAGCCGAATCCGCAGTGTCGGTTGCTCTTAAGCTGATTGAAAAAGATCAGGTTCTGGCCATTGTCGGTCCCAACTCAAGTAAGCAGGCTGTCCCGGCTGGTCAAGCATGTGATGACAACCATACGCCCATGATTTCCCCCTGGTCCACCAACCCGGATACAACTCTTGATCGCCCCTGGGTTTTCAGAGCTGCGTTTCTTGATCCTTTCCAGGGCCCTGTTGCTGCTGACTTTGCCATGGAACAATTTGGTGCCAAAACAGCCGCAGTCCTTTATGCCCTTGCCAATGATTACAGCAAGGGGCTGGCTGAAATTTTCAAAGGGGATTTTGAAAAGAAAAACGGCGCAGAAAGCGTTGTTGCTTTTGAAAGTTATGGCGATAAAGATCAGGACTTCAGCGCTCAGTTAACCAAGATCATTGCAGCAAAACCAGATTTTATTTTTCTGCCGAATAATTATAATGAGGTTGCTCTGACCATAAAACAGGCACATGATTTAGGCTGGGCCGGCCCATTTATGGGTGCAGATGCCTGGGGTAACTCCGAACTGATGACGTTGTGCGGTGACGATTGTAAAGGTCAGTACTTTTCTACGCATTATGCCGCTGCGGGCGCTACAGGAGCTACTAAAGAATTTATCGATAAGTACAAAAGTTTGTATGGTTACCAGCCCGCTGATGTTGCCGCCCTTACCTGGGATGCCACACGTATCGTTCTCAAGGCCATTCAGGACATGGGTAGCCTAAGCGACAATCTTGCCGACAACAGAAAAGGCATTCGGGATGCATTGGCCAACATTGCTGAATTTCCAGGAATCACCGGAAACATGAAATTCGACGCGCAGGGTGACCCCATTAAATGTGCTGTTGTGGTCAAAATTAATGACCAGGGCGAATTTGAATTCACAAAATCAGTCTGCCCCTAAGTATACTTGCCATAAGTAAGGACACCGCCCGGCCTGACAGGGCTAAAGTAACATAATATTCCTGCTAGGCCGGGCCTAAAAAAAGTCCGCCGGGTTGCAATCCAAATCATGATCCTAAGAGGGGGCTTCAGTGCTCGCAAGTATTCTGCAAAATATTATTAACGCCTTGCAATGGGGCAGTTTTTATTCACTCATTGCTTTGGGCTATACCCTTGTTTACGGTGTCCTGCTCCTCATCAACTTCGCGCATGGCGATGTTTTCATGGTGGGAGCATATATTGCTTTTTTTGTAGCAACTTTTTTGCTCAGTTTTTCTGCGTTACCCGGCTGGGGAGTCCTAGCTTTGACCATTCCTCTGTGTATGATTCTGACCGCATTGGTTGGAGTTTCCCTAGAACGTATCGCATACCGTCCCTTGCGCAGGAAAGGAGCACACCGCCTGTATGTGGTCATTACGGCTCTGATGTGCGGTCTTGTTCTGGAAAACGGCAACCTGGCCCTCTTAGGTGCAAGCAGAAAGGCTTTTCCCGAGCTCATCCATAAGGTGGTCTTTACCTTTGGTTCCGTGACCATGACCAACCTTAAAATCGCCGTTATTCTTTCAGCTTTTCTTACTTTTTTTATTCTGCAGTTTATTGTTACCAAGACTAAAATCGGTATGGCCATGCGGGCTATTTCGTATGATAAATTCGCGGTGCCACTCATGGGTATTCCCATTGATACCGTGATTGTATTCACCTTTGTTCTCGGTTCGGCATTTGCCGGGCTCGCAGGTCTTCTTTTCGCCTTGTCCTACCCCATCCTTGATCCCTACATGGGAGCAATGATTGGTTGGAAGGCCTTTATTGCTGCTGTTGTTGGGGGTATCGGGGATATTCGCGGAGCATTCCTGGGCGGTTTTCTTCTTGGGTTTGTGGAAATTCTCGTTGTCGCTTTTTTCCCATCGACATACCGCGATCTGATCGCTTTTTCTATTCTGCTCGTTATCCTGTGTATCAAGCCTACAGGACTTTTCGGTGTGGCCCAGACGACCAAAATCTAAGGTTGCACATTTTGTTCCCCGTCTCCATCTCTGGAGCAATGTTCCAGATTGCAGAGCGGGCCTTCATTTTCACCTACCAGCAGGAAACAAGTAAGGTATATGCAAAAGTACTCTGTTCCACTTCTTGTGACCATTCTTTTGATAGTTCTTGTTGCCCTTTCGCAATCAGGAGCCATGGACCTCTATGTCCAGTCAATTATCCTGTTTATGGGCATCAATATCATCCTTTCCTCCAGCCTTAATCTCGTTAACGGATACATGGGAGAATTTGCCTGTGGACATGCCGCGTTTATGGCTGTCGGAGCCTATGTTTCATCAACCCTCAATGTTTGGCTGTTTGCTCAGGACAAATTTTTCGGCCCCCCCCTTCTCCCACCGGAACTGGCGTTATATTTCTTTCCGTTTGTACTTCTTGCCGGAGGGATTGCTGCAGCCTTTGCCGGCATTCTGATTGCCATTCCATCCTTCAAAACCCGTGGGGATTACCTGGCTATTATCACCATCGCGGCCAACTATATCGTTACCAGCACTATTATCAATATGGACAGCATTGGCGGTGGTCGGGGGGTTATGGGGATGAAAAAAGTTCTTGTTTCCATGTCTGACACCATTGAA
>JAQVZR010000184.1 GCA_028708105.1 Desulfoplanes sp.
CCTGTAAACCTAAGAATATCTCTTGTGTGATTTAAAGGAAAAAATAGGGGACAGGCAATCTATGGCCGTTGTCACTGTTCTCCCTTGATTCCGATCTGATTTTTATCATGAAATGCCGACGCCCTCCTCTGGAGACGGAAATCCGCACGTGGTTGCGATACAAAAATAGGGAAAAATAGGGGACAGGCAATCTATGCCTGTAGTCACTGTTCCCCCTTGATTCCGACCTGATTTTCATCATGAAATGCCAACGCCCTCCTCTGGAGACGGAAATCCGCACGTGGTTGCGATACAAATGATCACAGCAACCGTAAAAAAATGAGGAGGGACCCAACTCTCACGGATTCTTTGCATTTTGGACGCAACAATTCGTGAGCGACCCTATGATTGTGCATGGAGCGTTCTGATTTTTCAGAAAATTTTTATGATTAGAGATCAGAAATGCGTTTCAGAGAAAACATCCCCTCGAGTCCTTCCACCTTGCGGGGTTTCTTTTCCCGTTTGCAGGCAAAATGGTCGTGAAATTTTTTGGCATGCCGGGCAACGAATTCCTTTGTTCCGATGATGCCTGAATCCGTAAAGTATCGGGTCCGGTATCTGAGACGATCGGCCGCAGTCAGCTTGTACCCTTTTTTTCGCTCTCTCTTCACAAGTTTCTGGTCCAAGGTGGCCCCTTTTCCCGTATCCAAGGCCCCCGTTTCATAGACGAACTCGCGATATTTCCGGAACCGGTCCCCGGGTTCGATCCCCCAATCGGCCATGCCCAGATCCAGGCTCAAACCCTCCTCCCGGTTGCTGGTCTGAGCATGATATCCCAAGGAAGACCAACGGTAGTCTTCGGGGCATTGGACAATATTCGCGCGCACGGGATTCAAATCGATGTAGGCCAGGCAATTCACAAGAGTGCGCCCGTCCTGAACAATCACGCTCTTGAAGCGGTCTCCCCAGAGGTAACCTTTCCGACCGTTTTGCTTATTGTAGTATCTGGAAAAGGTCTGCTTGATTTCCTTGACGAATACAGAAAGGGAGCTCCATTTTTTTCTGAGATCCGGAATTTTTTCCAGAGAGAATACGGCCTTGTCCCCGTAGGCCAGTTTGAACCGCTGACGCAGGGAGGATTCGTCTCCATAATCCCGTGGAAGCATGCGCACCAGAAGGTGGAAATGGTTGTCCATGAGACAGAATCCAATGATTTCAGTGAAATAGATGCGGGAAAAATGAAAAATCAGGGACTGCAGCCGGTCCTTGTCGGAGGCCGTGAAAGGAAGCCCGGGCAGGGCTGTGCGGGAAATGACATGGTAGACGGTCGGAGTTTCGGACACAAGAAGTCTGGGAATGCGAGGCATGAGACGACCTCCGGATCTGAGAGTGGATAAGATGCATTCGCCGTAGCATAGAAAGGAGAAGGATGCGAGCATTGTTTGCCTGTCCCCAGCTTTTCTCTTCTTGACATCGCCAGATTGCAGGCCCTATTCATGATTTTTTCGTAAAGTTAAGAACATCGTTGGCTTCATGGAAAAAATAACCGGTGCTGGCATATTTCGCATTGCCGTAGTTTCCGAACACGAGTAAATTATTTTGAAAAATGCATCAGCCACGAAACGGCAGATGCATTTTTTTGCATTTCAATACGCCTGATAAATATCTTGGAGGATAAAGTCATGGGTGGGGTTAGAAAGGTAGGAATAATCGGAATATCACACGTTGGTGCCCACGTTGCTCAGGGGCTTATTTTACAGGGCGTAGCCGATGAGCTTTATGTCTGTGACATCAATGAGTCCAGATTGACGAGTGAAGTGCAGGACTTGAGTGATACTCTTTCCTTTTGTCCACATGATGTAAAAATACATAATTGTGCTGCAGACTATGAAGCAATGAAAGACTGCGAAGTGATCATCAACGCTGCAGGCGACATTGTCAAAGCTGCGGTAAATCGTGACGGCGAACTGTATGTTACGACTGCTATCGCCGAAACGTTTGCACAACGGATCGGAAAATCCGGTTTTACAGGCATATTCATCAACATCGCGAATCCATGTGAGGTTGTGTCTACTGAAATTTGGAAGCTGACCGGATTGCCATGGAATCATGTCATCGGCTTAGGTACCATGTTGGATTCTGCACGTTTTCAAAACGCGCTCCAAAAGGCGACCGGCATTGATCAAAAGTCCATTGGCGCTTACATGCTGGGTGAACACGGAGCTCGCCAGTTTGCCGCGTGGAGTCACGTGACGTTTGGAGGCAAGCCCCTGGTTGAGCTTGCGGAAGAAAATCCACAACAATTTGGTTTTGCTCAGGATGCGGTGGAAGATCAAGCTCGTCAGGGAGGATATGTTACCTATGCGGGTAAAGGATGCACTGAGTATGCCGTGTCCGCGGCTGCGGTCAAGCTGACCATGGCCGTGCTCCACAATGAGCATGCCATTTTGGCCTGTTCTACCTTGCCTCATGGTGCGTACGGGCTTGAGGGACACTTTGTATCTTTGCCCTGTATTATTGGAGCTGATGGCGTGGAAAGCATTATTGAGCTAAAAATCAATGAGCGCGAACGAGAAGGTCTTATGACTGCGTGGAATGCCATTTCAAGCAACCTTTCCAAAATGCAGTGGTGGCACGAATAATCCGAATAAAACATGAAACGAGAGGGGGCGGGCCAGCGAGAGAACGGCGTTGGGCCGCCCCCTCTGTGACAGAATAAGGAGCAATTGATTTCCATCTTGCCGTGCCCATGCACTCTGCTTCCGAGCTTGTCGATAAACACAACATACAAAAATCCATGGAAGTCTAGAAGCGTGGCCGTCTGCTTTGACTCATTCCACCCGAATAGGCTACGGCCGGGAAAACATTATTCATCAACGGATAGAAGGGATGAGTCAAAGTTCATGCGTATAAAGCCCTGCCTGCACATGAATACTCTGGGCCAGTTCAAGAACCCGCTTATGATGGGTAAAAAGTAACACCTGGGTACGGATAGCCAATTCAGCTAGGACTTCAAGACAAACCATTGTACGGTTATCATCAAAACCGATAAGAATATCATCCACGATAAAAGGAATGGGCTCTCCCTTGCTCAAATGCTGCTCCAAAGTGGCGAGACGGAGCGCCAGATAAAGCTGATCCCGAGTCCCTTCACTCATACCATCGATGGGCACTTCATCATTGTTCGGGCGAACACCAAGCAATACGGGTTTACCAGCGTTATCCAGCTCATCACGAAGATTTACATAGGAGCCCAGCGTCAATTTCGCGAACAGTTCTCCGGCTCTGGCCAAAACAGGGGCCTGATTTTTCTTTCGATAGTCTTCTATCTGCTGTTCGAGGATAAGCCTGGCAATTTGGAGACGAAGATATTTTTCGACCCCGGAACCCATCGCTGCAAGCTGTTGCTCAGCTTCTTCCAATGCCTGTGCCGCTGTTGAACTGCCATCCTTGGCCGCAATTTCGTTTTGGATCGTTTGACGTTGGTCACGGAGCATATCACGTTTTTCCTGATGCTCATTGAGCTCCACGGAAACCCGCTCCAGGGCATCATCGAGTAAATCAATGTCCGATGCTTCAAATTCTTCTTCCAACTCCTTAAGACTTAAACCATCCCCATTACGGGTAAGTTCCTGTTCGAGAGCCCCAAGCTTTTTCTGCAGAACACGCTTGTTACGGGAATCTTCGCCTGCCTTTTCCAAGGCATCGTCCGTTGCAACGCCCGCCTGAGCTCGCAATCCTGCGAGCTGTTCCTGTGCCGTTTTCATCGTAATACCGGCATCTTTGATTTCTTCTTTCCGTTCTTTTTCTTCTCTCTCGATCTTTATGAGTGTCGCCCGGTCTTCACGAGCTTTGCTCAAATCCCGATTAGCCTGTGAAACGATGGCACTCGCTTCCAGGCACTCTCTTTGATAGCCAAGGCTGTCGGCAAACGCGAACACCTTGTCGTTAAATCGTTGTTCAACGAGATCCATTCCGTAAATTCGCCTACGCAACTCTTCCGATTTATCGAATTTTGCAAAAAATTCCACAAGCCGATCAAAGGTCTCGGTGGCATGCTCTGGAGAAACATCGGATTTCAACCCCAAACCATCAACAGCCTGCGCCCATTCCTGCATCCAGCCTGACTGCTCCGCCGTAATAGATTCCAATTCTTCCAGCGTTCTTTTAAGACGAGTCTGGCTATCCTTCAATGATCGTTCGGCCTCACGCTTGCGATCAAGGACATCTTTCTCCTGTTGGGCCCGTTGTTCACAGAGACTGACCATGGCTTCAAGGCTCATATCCCGAACACCGATAGTCGGATCAAACAACGTGATCTGATGTGCAACGGCCGCCTTATGTTTTTTGCATTCCTCACCAAGTTGTCTGGCTTCACCAGCCGCAGCATAGGCCGACTGAACGTTTGCAAGAAGTTGTTCCACCCTGAGAAGCCATTGTTTCATCTCGCGTGGAGTTCCGGGATCAATTTCCAAGGGTTCCCAGAGAGCCATCCATTCTTTTTGATGGATTTTTACGGCATCATTTGCCTTGCGAATATCTTCCGCCATGTCACGAATACGCCCTGTAAAGGCAGCTATTTTCCCTTCCAGATCTGCTCGTTTGACAACCTGATCCGCATCCAGTCGAAGTATATCCGCAACATGATCTGCGGCTTCCACCTTTTGCTCATAAAGCACGGAGAGATTGCCGTCTGAAGTGAATGCATCAATGTCCTGCTCGGCATCTTCGTGTTCAATATATTTACGTTTGATCAGTCTCCATCCCCTATCACGGCTCTCCCGTGATTCTTCAAGCTGAGCAATGGTCAAAACATCGTTTTTCGCCAACAGCGATTCCAATTCTTGCACTGCGTGCTTCTTCTCGTCGTCCAATTCCCTGTATTTGCGTTCACCCTCTCGGACTGTATCGGTCAAAAATTCAAATTTTTTCTCAAATCGATCCAAGGTCTCAGACACGGGCAGAGCAATTTTTGATAACGTCTCGATAGTGCCGGAAAATCGCCCAAGCCGGAGAAGT
>JAQVZR010000185.1 GCA_028708105.1 Desulfoplanes sp.
AAGGACAATCCGGCTCCCAGCGTCACCGCACTTAAGGCTATTTTACAGGACAACGGTCAAAAAGAAGCGGACTTTTGGGTGGCCCTGGGCTATGATTTTACTCGCTTTGCAGCCCGTATGGTCGTCCCTTCCAGAACCACCTCCAACACGGCAATGAATACATCCCTGGCAGCCCCGCAAGCCTTTGATTGGGCAATGGCACCTATCACCTGGGACAAAGAAGGCTTGGCTTCCCAACACTATTTTACCTTCCAGCCCACCAGTAACGGACCACGGGTAGCCAGCCAGGAACGTGCTGCCAGTATCATTGCTGCCCGTGAAGCCCGCAGACAAACCCAGAGCAACGCCCTGGATACGACAAAATCCGATACGCTTCCCCTCCTGAAGGACAATGCTCCCACGAATAGCGACTCCATTCCCCTTCAGAGACAGCCCGGTCTCCGCAGAGCAGTGACCACTCCTGCCGGGAATTGAACCAGGCATCCCATAACACAACAAATGTAAGGATTCATTGCCATGCATATCACCACCAATGACGTCTATAAAATTGCCACGCTGGCCCGTTTGGAAATAGACGAAAAGCAGGCCGCCGTTTTTGCCACACAGATGGATACCATCCTGGAGTACATGGATACCCTTAACGAATTGGATACCTCGACCATCGCCCCCATGTATTCCCCCGTGGATCATGCCACGGTCCTTAGGGAAGATGAAACGGCCCAGCACTATAACAGTGAACAGATGCTCCAGAATGCTCCGGAACAAGGCGGCGGCTACTTCATCGTCCCCAAAATCGTCTAACGCACGGTTCAGCCGTTCACTTTCACTGCATCCTTAGGATGTGGCGGCCTACCAGCCGATTGTGAGTAACAAAAATCCACCATCTTTCCTCCTGAATCGCATAGCACAAGGAATTTTATATGGCAGCACTTCATTCCCATACACTCTCCCAGATACGTGACCTTCTGGCGGCCAAAAAAGTTACCGCCGAAGAAGTAGTGACGGATTGCATCGCCCAGATCAGGGCAACGGAACCATCCATCCAAGCCCTGCTTTTCCGTAATGACGAAGCCGCCCTGAATCAGGCCAGAGAAATGGACAAACAGGGGCCACAGCCAGGACAGCTTCTCTGGGGAGTCCCCATTCTGCTCAAAGATGTCTTAACCACAAAGGGTATCCCCACCACCTGCGGGTCAAAAATGCTCAAAGACTTCACACCCTGTTACGATGCCTACCTGGTAGCCAGACTCAAGGAACACGGAGCCATTATTTTGGGAAAAAACAACATGGATGAATTCGCCATGGGTTCATCCACAGAAAATTCCGCCTTTGGGCCGAGTAGAAACCCATGGAATCCCGACCACGTCCCCGGAGGTTCAAGCGGAGGTTCTGCCGCCAGCGTGGCTGCGTGCCAGGCTTTTGCAGCCGTTGGGACCGACACGGGGGGGTCCATCCGCCAGCCAGCATCCTTCTGCGGCATCGTAGGTCTCAAACCCACCTATGGTCGTGTTTCCCGGTTCGGACTCATCGCCTATGGCAGTTCCCTGGACCAAGCCGGGCCCATGGCCCGCACCGTCGAAGACACGGCCCTCATCCTGGATATCATTGCCGGGCATGACCCCCAGGATTCCACATCGGTCAATATTTCGGTACCCGACTACGCAGCGGCTCTTACAGCGCGTACAGATCTTCAAGGAATCCGTATAGGTATGCCCAAGGAATACTGGGGAGAAGGCCTTGCCCCCGAAGTGGCCGAAGCCTGTAACCAAACCATCGAACAGGCCAGAAGACTGGGCGCCGAAATCATCCCGGTCTCTCTGCCGCATACATCCTACGCCATCGCGACCTATTATATCATTGCCATGGCCGAAGCCAGTTCCAACCTGGCCAGATTTGACGGTGTACGGTACGGCGCCCGGGATACAACCGCAGACGATCTTCTGGGAATGTATACCAAATCCAGATCCACAGGCTTTGGCGAAGAAGTACAGCGCCGGATCATGCTCGGAACCTATGTCCTTTCTGCCGGCTATTACGATGCCTACTACAAAAAAGCAGCTCAGGTCAGGCGCCTCATCCGCCAGGATTTTCTGGATGCTCTCAGCCAATGTGATGTCCTGGCCGGTCCGGCCTGCCCGACGACGGCCTTTGCTCTGGGCGAGAACACTGCCGATCCCTTGCAGATGTACCTTACCGACATATTTACTATTTCTTTAAATCTGTCCGGACTCCCCGGCCTGAGTCTGCCCATCGGACTGGGCAAGGATTCCGGTCTCCCCGTGGGCCTGCAACTTTTTGGTTCCAAATTCGGCGAAACATCTCTGCTCCAGATCGCCCATGTTTTGGAACAGCACACGCCCAGGCTCCCATTCCCCCAAGGACTGGTCGACAGCACCATATAGATCCGCACTTCCGGGGCCGAAAAATGTTCGGCCCCGGGAACACCTCCATCATATAATCCATCCACAATCATCCGGGGCACCCTCTGAATACCCATGACCATAGCCATTGCCCTCAGCGGCGGAGCCGACAGCCTGCTCAGTCTTGCTCTGCTCAAAGAACAGGGCTGCAGACTTATAGGCCTGCACGCCTTTTTTATTCCTCCCACAGACAGTGATCACCTGAAGGTCCACGCCCTGGAAGAGCAATGCCGGTCAATGGACATCCCTTTTAGGGTGATCGATCTGAGTGATGCCTTTGAAACCCGGATCATCCATCCCTTCATCCGCGCCTACATACAAGGCAAAACCCCCAACCCTTGTGCCTGGTGCAACCGTGACATGAAATTCGGTCTGCTTATGGACACCGCCTGCGCCCAGGGAGCCCGCACCATTGCCACAGGCCATTATGTCCGGGTACTGCAGACCCCCCAGGGACCAGGTCTTTTTAGAGGATTGGATGCATCCAAAGACCAGAGCTATTTTCTTTCTCTGGTGTCGCCCGAAGCCTGGCAGCAGACTGTTTTTCCCTTGGGAACCTGGCGCAAAGCAGATGTCCTGGCGGCCCTTGCCGCCCGGAATCTCTGCCCTGCCGAGGCCAATGAAAGCCAGGAGATCTGCTTTATTCCTGACGATTATCGGACATTTTTGACCAAGCGGGGCGTCGTACTTCCTGGACCAGGGCCGGTCACGACCCGGCAGGGGAAACGTCTAGGGACCCATCAGGGGTTATGGCGTTATACCCAAGGCCAACGCAAAGGACTTGGCATCGCCTACGAGCACCCCCTGTATGTCCTGAGTAAAGACCAAAACACAAATACCCTTATCGTGGGATCGCAAGACGAAGTATGGGCTGCAGGATGTCATGCCTCTCAGGTGAATATCATGGTTCCGCAGAAATTCTGGCCTGAAGACCTTCTGGTCCAGACCAGATATCGCCAGCAGGCCGGCGCAGCTCGGGTCACCCTAGCCGACAAGACACTGCAGATACATTTCATCACTCCGCAGGAAGTGCCAACACCTGGCCAGATCGTGACAGTGTATGCCCCTTCGGGACAGGTTCTTGCCGGAGCAGTTATCACCCAGGCATTGTGAAACGGAACGAAGCCATCAACTGACAAGGTCAGGTAACAACCGGCCCTTGTCCTGGTATAATTGGAAGACAATAATCCTCCTTCAGAGTCACTATTGTCTTTGCACCTTCTTTCCGATAGAAAAAAAGGAATTTTCCAGTAATGATTTCCCCCTGAAATTTTGCCAGGGACAGCCCCGCGTGTTTGCCCATTTTTCCAAACTATTTTCCTAAACCGTCTACGTTATCTGTCTGCTAGTTATATGAATTTATTTCTTTCCTCTTTGCTCACACCATGTGCAACCATCGGACGCATTGTCATTGAAAGTACCAATGCCTGTGGGGCGTATGCTATTTTTTCCTTTCAGGGTTTGTACAAAATTTTTTCCTACCCCTTCCAGTTTTCAAAAATTCTCCAACAGATTTACTTCATCGGAGCCAAATCCGTATCGATCATCGCGTTGGTAGCCCTGTTTACGGGCATGGTCATGGGTCTTCAGCTTTACTATACCCTGACCCAATTCGGTTCTGAGGGGGCACTGGGTTCCGCCCTGGCCCTTTCTCTGGTCCGCGAACTCGGTCCTGTGCTTACAGCCATCATGATCATCGGCCGCGCCGGTTCAAGCATGACCGCAGAAATCGGTATTATGCGCATCTCTGAGCAGATCGATGCCCTGGACACCATGGCCATTGATCCTGTCCGGTATCTGATCAGTCCCAAAATCGCGGCTTCCCTCATCTCCTTTCCCCTGCTCACGGCCTTATATGATGTTGTGGGCATTATCGGCGGCTATCTGGCAGGGGTCGTTTTGCTCGGTCTGAACAAGGGTATTTATTTTTATCGTGTGGAAACCAGTGTGCTCATGCAGGATGTCACCGGCGGATTCATCAAATCCATTGTCTTCGCCTTCCTTGTTTCAACCATCTGCAGTTATCAGGGCTATTTCACCCACATGCGGCCGGATGGATTCGGGGCTAAAGGGGTCGGTCTGGCCACCACATCGGCAGTGGTCATGTCTTGTGTCAGCATCCTGATTGCTGATTATGTACTAACTTCCATCCTTTTGTAGTCCACTATGCCAAACCCCCTCGTACAATTCAAAAACGTCACCAAACGATTTGGCAACAGAACCATCCTCGATGGTATCAACCTGACCATTTATGAAGGCGAAATAACAACCATCATCGGTAAAAGCGGTGTGGGGAAAAGCGTCTTTCTCAAACACATCATCGGCCTTCTGGTTCCAGATGAAGGCGAGATTCTGTTTATGGGCCAACGGTTTGCGGACATGAACCGCAAACAGCAGCAGATGTTGAAAAACAAATGCAGTTATATGTTTCAGCACAACGCTCTGTTTGATTCTCTGACCGTGTTTGAAAATATTGCCCTGCCCCTGCGGGAGAGGACCCGACTCCCATCTTCGGAAATCAAGGCACAGGTCATGGATAAAATTGAACAGC
>JAQVZR010000186.1 GCA_028708105.1 Desulfoplanes sp.
CTCAAACCTCTGGAAGGGTTGGGCATGGGGGATGTGCAGCTGCAGCGCTATCGTGGCCTGCTGGAACGGATCCATGGTCTGGTTCTGGTCACCGGACCCACGGGGAGCGGCAAGTCTACAACCCTGTATTCCACTCTGAAGACCATGGCTCATGCGGGTATCAATGTAGTCACCATCGAAGATCCTATCGAAATGATTGTCGAGGATTTTAACCAGATAGGTATCAATGAGCGTATTGGCGTGGGGTTTGGACATATGCTGCGGTACATCCTGCGTCAGGACCCGGACATCATCATGGTGGGGGAAATGCGGGATTTGGAAACCGCCAATGAGGCCATCCAGGCCGCGTTGACCGGGCATCTGGTTTTTTCCACCCTGCATACCAATGACGCTGCCTCTTCTTTGACCAGACTGCAGGATCTGGGCATTGCGCCCTATCTGATCAATGCTTCCTTGCTGGGTATTGTGGCCCAGAGACTGGTGCGGACCATTTGTCCTCATTGCCGGGAGAGTTTCCATCCCAGCCGGGACCAGCTTGGTACCTGGGGGGTGGGAAAGTGGTTTTCTCCTGAGGATGAACTGTTCCGTGGAAGCGGATGCGAGCATTGCCGTCGGACCGGCTACCTGGGGCGCCAAGGAATTTTTGAGGTGGTGCCCTTTGATGCCCGGTTGGGAGAGGCCGTTTCCGGGGGCATGGAGCTTGACGCCTTACGACGCCTTGTGCGCTCCCAAAAGATCAAAGGACTGTTTGAAGACGGTATGGAAAAGGTCCGGCAGGGAGTAACGACCATAGAGGAGGTCCTGCGGGTTGCAGGAGGAACGGATATGGGGTGATGGACCCGCAAGTTCTGTTGATCAAGAGAAACTCTTAACAGACTCATGGCCAGAACTTCGTTGGAGTCAGAGGCCAGGACCCGGATATGAAACATGACCTGGTCGGGAAGATCGGTGTCTGTCTCTGTGCTCGAAAGGCCGACCCGACGGTCGGCGTTCCCAGGAAATACGGATTGCATTCCCATTGGTTACCTTGATGCTGACTTGTTGCGACAATGTGAATATGACTCGGAACCAGGCAATCCCTGCAGGCCCTTGTACCGGTTATTGGTTCCTTGTCTGGCTTGCATAATCATTCCGATTCTGGCACGTCCGGGCCAGATCAATGGTTCGGTCGGCATTCGGGGAGTATCCCGTATGCAGGCCTTTTTTCATATTTTTTATCACGAGGATGACATGGAATTTTTGCCCATCAAGCGCGCGCTGCTCAGCGTCACAGATAAATCCGGACTGGAAGAACTTGCCAGATTTCTGGCGGATAACGGTGTTGAACTGGTTTCCACGGGTGGGACCAGAAAAATGCTTATGAATGCCGGTATTCCGGTTACATCCGTAAGTGAAGTGACCGGTTTTCCCGAGATCCTTGGCGGTCGGGTCAAGACCCTGCATCCCCATGTGCATGCAGGCGTGCTGGCAGACAAGGACAATCCTGAGCATATGGCCACCCTGGCAAAGCTGAATTTGGTCCCTTTTGATCTCATTTGCGTGAATCTCTATGACTTTGCCCTGGCTGTTGAAAAGGCTATGGATCTCAAGGCTGCCGTGGAACAGATTGATATCGGAGGTCCGACACTGCTGCGGGCCGGAGCCAAGAATTTTCATTCCGTGACGGTCCTGCCGGACATCGCCGATTACGCCGCATTTATGGATGAACTCAAAACCAACGATTTCAAGGTCTCTCTGGCTTTTAGAAAAAATATGGCTGTGAAGACCTTTGGCATGATTTCCGGTTATGACCACATGATTTCCGAGTATCTGGGGAGGGGCGAGCTATAGCTGCCAAACTGCAGGGAAACCTGACCGGGCTCAAATCCGGTCAGCTCAAAAACCTGACCCGGCTGTACAACCGTCGTTTCCCACGGCAGGGCGGGTATTCTCTGGAGCAGGCCCGGGAACTGGCCCTGCTGACAGAGGATATTTCCAGGCAGATCGGCCTGCTTATTGATCGCAAGGGCCGACCGAAGATGGTTATTATCGGCCAGCGGGATTCCATACTTATCCCGGCATTGACGGGATTTCGGACCAGTCCGGGCCGTCTTCGGGGGGTGCGTTTCCTCCTGACCCGGTTCGGAGAAACGTCTATCAGTCAGGAAGACCTGATGGATATGGTTTTTTTGCGCCTGGATACGGTAGCCGTTTTATCGGTGAACCATGGGCAGCCTTCCCGACTGCATTGGGCACAGATCCTGCCGCCTAATGCCGATGACACGCCGTATCTCATCCATCCTTCATTGCCGTGGGACCATGTTGATGTGGATTTTACAGCCCAGACGGAAGCTTTGGAAGAAGAGCTGGCCAGGACCGGGCAGCGTATCGAGACCGATGCCCGGGAGGACACTGCTCTGCTTGTCAGTGTGGGGACAGCATCCCGGGGAGTGCTGGAAGCTTCTCTGATGGAACTCGGAGACCTTGCCCGGACGGCCGGCCTGGATGTGGCCGGACAGATCGTGCAGCGGGTGGGCAAGTTCAATCCCAAACATATCCTGGGCAAAGGCAAGATCGCTGAGCTGGAGATCCTGGCCCTGCAGAAGAACGCTTCCGTACTTATTTTTGATTGTGAACTGAGCCCGACGCAGATGCGTAATCTTTCCCGGATCACCGAACGTAAGGTGCTGGATCGGACTCAGCTGATCCTGGATATTTTTGCCCAGCATGCCGTGAGCAAGGCCGGTAAACTGCAGGTGGAACTGGCACAGCTCAAGTATACCCTGCCTCGTTTGGTCGGACAAAACAGGGCGCTTAGCCGTCTGGCCGGGGGTATCGGTGGCCGGGGACCGGGAGAAACCAAACTTGAGCTGGATCGGCGTAAGACCAGGGACCGGATCGCTCTGCTTAAAGGCGAACTGAAGCGGCTGCGCAGGCATCGGCAGGCGACCCGGGCCAACAGATCCAGGGCCGGTGTGCCCATTGTGGCCCTGGTTGGCTATACCAATGCAGGCAAGTCGACCTTGCTCAATACCTTGACCCACAGCGATGTTCTGGTGGAAAATAAACTTTTTGCCACCCTTGATCCCACGAGCAGAAGGCTGCGTTTTCCTCAGGATCGTGAGATTATCCTCACGGATACGGTCGGGTTTATCAAAGAACTCCCCGAGGAGCTCAAAGAGGCATTCATGGCCACTCTTGAGGAGTTGGAGGCCGCAGATCTTCTGGTCCAGGTGGCGGATGCAAGCCATCAGGAGGTGGAGGCCCAGGTACGGGCCGTGGACACCCTGCTCATCGGACTCGGTGTGGATGAAATTCCCAAAATTCTGGTGATGAACAAGGATGATCTGCTGGATGACCCTACCAGGGAGCGGGTTATGAATACTTTTCCCGGAGCCGTTTTTGTATCGGCCAGGAAGCGTCCCTCTCTCGCGCCTCTGGTGGAGGCGATTTTGTCCCGGATGCCATAAAAAAAAGCCCGCGTTATGCGGGCTTTTTTTTATGGCATTATTTCGGCGCTGAAAAAGAGCGTCATGCCTTTTTTTTCTTCCACGAGTGTTCTTCGCCCTTGCGCAGTCGCTGGATATTTTCCCGGTGTTTCCAGAAAATCAGTCCCATGAGCAGGAAAGACAGAATGATGAACGCAAAGTCTCCCCTGAGCAGCAGGAGAATGGGGAGAACCGTGGCCATGGTCAGGGAGCCCATGGATACGTATCCGCTGAGAAAGATCATGACCAGAAAAATGACCAGGGACCAGCCTACGGCACCCGGGGCCAGGGCCAGAAAAACGCCCACTGTGGTAGCCACACCCTTGCCGCCTTTCCAGCTCAGAAAGACTGAATACATATGTCCGATGACCACTGCCAGGCCGGTCAGGGTCAGGAACAGAGGAGAGTGAGTAAAACTTGTGGCCAGAATGATGGGCAGAAATCCTTTAAGAATATCCAGAATCAGGGTCAAAATGCCATAGCCCAGTCCACAGGTCCGGGCTATATTGGTGGCTCCGGTACTTTTGCTGCCCTGGGTCAGGGGGTCGATTTTGCAAAAAATCTTGGCGATAAGCAGGCCAAAGGGAATGGCGCCGAGGAGATAACTGAGTCCCAGCCAGAATACTGTCACCATTGTTTACTCCGTTATTTGAATGATTGGGAATACAGGATACCGTAAAAAAAATCGTTAAATCAAGACGCTGATAATCGCAACTGCCGACGGACCTTACTCTTCCCATGCCTCGGCGATACGCAATTCATTGGCTAAGGGGTCCACCTTGCCGATACGGATCTGAAAACGCTGGCCGATGCGCACTTTATCTCCGAAAATGGCCTTGGGTGCCTTGAGAAAGAGCTGTTCTTCGGGCAGGGAGATGGTGACCATATTGTGCGTGTCCTCGACAATTTCTCCGGACCAGCGACGATTTTTGGCCTGCTGGCGGAAGAACAGGTATTTCCAGTATCGGGGTCTGTAGCGTTGGATTTTGCCCACGGCCTGGGCTCGGGCGCTCAGATGGGGCAGGACGGAGCTGATACTCTCTTTGGTCCATTTGGATTCACCGGTACGCAAGAAATGAGCTATCTGGGCCGAATTGATGAAATCCGAATACCGCCTCAGTGGTGAAGTAATGGGCGCATAGGCCGCAGCAGCCAGGGTTGCATGACGCTTGGGCTCCATTTCCATGATGGACGGACCCATGCACTTGATCAATCTGTAGATATCGCAGGGAGCAGACCATACCCCGGCGCTTTCCTGGGGCAGGGTGATGTTCTGGGTTCTGAAAATCAGGGGCAGACCCTGCTCGTGGGCCCACGTGGCAATGGCACTGTTGGCCAGGATCATGAATTCGCTGACTAGGACCTGGGCCAGGGTGTCCTCTTCCTTGGTCTCTATACACACCTGGGGGTTTTGTCCGGAAGGGGTCAGGGTGATGACAGGATCGGGTTGGAGCATGATCACTGCTCCT
>JAQVZR010000187.1 GCA_028708105.1 Desulfoplanes sp.
TTTCTAAAGAATGATTAACGGTCCATGCACGGGCAAAGGAGTCGGGCACCGGCCTGGATTGTCCGGTTCTTCCTGATTTATTCCATACAAATCAGCCTGGAACTTCATCTCTGCACGAACTTCAGGGGGATAGGCACTTGTAGTTATTGCGTTGTCTACCTGAATCGTTACTTCTTTCATATCTGGTCCACTATTGGAAAGCGTGGGGGCAGGTCGGCATGTCGGGAATGCCGACACGATCGATCCTGGATGTACAACGTAATCAAGGGGGCCTGGCACATGAGCAAATTGCATGAAATTGAAGGTATCGGGGAAACGTATGCAAAGAAACTTCAGGATCAGGGGGTTGTGTCCATCGAACAACTCCTTGAGAAAGGAGGAACGCAAAAAGGCCGCAAAGAACTTGAGGAGGCATCTGGGATAGCGGGAAAACTGATTCTGGGATGGGTCAATCGTGCTGATCTTTCCCGGATCAAAGGGATTAGTACCCAATACGCCGATCTTCTGGAAGTTGCCGGTGTTGATACCGTTCCGGAACTTGCCCAGCGTAGCCCTGAGAATCTGCATGCGAGGATGGGTGAGGTCAATGAGGCCCAAAATCTGGTGCGCAAACTTCCGGCTCTTTCTCAGGTGCAGGACTGGGTGGTCCAGGCCAGGGAACTACCGCGTATGGTAAGCTATTAGCCTTTTGGGTGATCATCTGGGACCATGGGAACTCATGGGCTTTTCTCAGGGTGTACAGCACAAGGAGTCGACGTCGGAAATATTTCGGCGGCCACTCCTTGTTTTTTTGATCCAAAGACGCCGGAACGCGGAAATCAGGTAGGTTGGAGATCTTGCACACCAGGGGGGAACTGATTACTGCTCCAGGATCTTGGAAAGGGATGCCAGACAGCCGTCGTGGCTGGACTCTCTGCATTGCCGGCATCTTTTTTGAAAACAAGGACTATTTTGGAAGTAATTTCCTTCTGTAAAGAAAATCCCGTGCTCCAGCGGACGGTGCTGATTGTTGTCTGCCTGACATCGTTTCTGACTCCGTTTATGCTTTCGGGGGTCAATATCGCCTTGCCCATGATCCAGGCGGAATTTGGGGCCAGTGCCGTGCAGCTCACCTGGGTGATCACTTCTTTTCTCCTGGCCATCTCCGTGTTCCTGGTACCCATGGGCAAGCTGGCCGATATGTACGGCCGGCGACGTTTTTTTATCTATGGTCTCCTGGGTTTCGTGATCACCTCCATCGGTTCGGGGCTGGCCGTTTCCATGCCCATGCTTATTGCCATGCGTGCCCTGCAGGGAATCGGCGGGGCCATGCTCCAGTGCACTGGCGTGGCCATCCTTGTTTCGGTGTTTCCAGGGCAGCAGCGCGGCCGGGCCATGGGGTTTCTGCTGGCAGCCGTTTATCTCGGCCTGTCGCTGGGGCCTTTTGTGGGCGGCTGGCTTACAAGGGTCCTTGGCTGGCGCAGTATTTTTCTGCTCAATGCAACCCTTTGTATTTACGCTCTGGGGCTTACCTGGGCCCGACTCAAGGAGGAATGGATCGAGGGGAAGGATGAATCTTTTGATTGGCAGGGTTCTTTGGTCTATGGAACAGGGCTGACCTGTTTCATGATCGGGGCGCCCAGAGTGCCGGATATGAGTGCATGCCTTCTGGTTGCGGCGGGGATGGGGGGACTGATCATGTTTGTGCGCATGGAGCAGCATACCACGTATCCGGTGTTGGATATGCATCTTTTCAGCGCCAGCAGGGCGTTTGCTTTTTCCAATGTGGCGGCTCTCATCCACTATGCGGCGTCGTACGCCACCATGTTCCTTTTGAGTCTGTATCTGCAATACATGAAGGGCATGCAGCCTCAGACAGCGGGTCTGATCCTCCTGTTCCAGCCTGTCTTTCAGGCCGTCCTGTCCCCCTTTGCCGGGCGGCTTTCAGACCGCATCGAACCGGGCATTCTTGCTTCTGTGGGCATGGGGATGACGGGCCTTGGCCTGGGCTTTTTTGCCTATCTTCGTCCGGATTCTTCGCTGGTGCTTATCGTCTGTGTGCTTTCCTTTATGGGCATTGGTTGCGCTCTGTTCTCTTCCCCAAATATGAATGCCATCATGGGCTCAGTCCACCGCAGGCAGTACAGTGTGGCCGCGGGCATATCCTCGACCATGCGTACCTTGGGCATGATGGCCAGTATGGGCATTTCCACGGTGCTTTTCGCGTTTATGCTCAAAAATGCGGCCATCGAGCCGGTCACCTATCCCCTGTTTCTCAAAACCGTCCGGCTCTGTTTTTTGCTTTTTGCCTGTATGTGCGCCTGCGGGATCTATTTTTCCCTAGCCCGGGGGAAGATCCACGGTCATCAGGGAGGGGGCAGAGACGAAGAAGAATGTTTGCAGGAGCATTGAGGATGAAAGATGGCGGAAGGGTAGCCATGGGATGTCCAGGGATCATCCCGATCTGCATGCGTACAAGATCCGACCAGGCCCTGGGCCGGTATGAAATTGCAATCATACAACCATAAGAGAGTAGCATCACCATGGGAAAACATATTATTGAAGAAGCCCAGCGCTGCCTGCAGTGCAAGAATCCGCAGTGCCAGAAGGGGTGTCCTGCAGGGACCCCCATCAAGGAAATGATCGCTTCCATGCTTAGGGGGGACATGCTCAATGCCGGAGAGCGGTTGTTCATGAACAATCCCCTTTCAGTGATCTGCGCACTCATTTGTCCCCATGAGAAATTTTGTGAAGGGCATTGTATTCTGGGCAGAAAACAGAGTCCGGTGCAGATCAGTTCCATTGAGAATTATATATCCAGCTATTTTCTGGATCAGGTCCGCCTTACACCCGCAATCTCCACGGGCAAAATGGTGGCTGTGATCGGTTCCGGACCGGCGGGGATCACTGTGGCCTTTATGCTGGCCCAGCGCGGTTATGGGGTGACTATCTTTGAATCCTCCGAGCGTATCGGTGGTGTGCTGCAATATGGCATACCGGAATATCGATTGCCCAAATCCATTCTTCGCGAAATCGAGGAAATGCTTGTGTCCATCGGGGTCAAAATCAGACCGAATATCCGTATCGGCCCGGTATTGACCATCGATGATCTGTTCCGGGACGGGTACCAAAGTGTCTTTATCGGAACAGGTGTCTGGAATCCACGGCCTCTGCGCATTCCGGGAGAGAGCCTGGGCCATGTGCACTATGCCATCAATTATCTCAAAAATCCGGATGTCTATTCCCTGGGACGCCGGGTATGCGTGATCGGAGCGGGCAATGTGGCCATGGATGTGGCCAGGACGGCACTGCGCAAGGGTGTTCGGGAGGTGTATGTCCTCTACCGTCGCGGAGAGGCGGATATCCCAGCGACCCACTATGAATATGAATATGCCCGTATCGAAGGCGTCAGGTTTGAATTTTTCAAATCTCCCACGGCCATTGTCCCGGAAGGCGTGCGCTATGTGGAAACGGAAATGCGTCCCTGTGAGGACGGAACCGAAGCCTTGTACTGTGTGGAAGAACGAACAGGTCTGTTTGCGGCCGATTCGGTGATCATTGCGGCCAGTCAATCCCCGGCCAACACCCTGGTCAGTTCCACCCCCGATCTGCAGACCAACTCCTCGGGCTTATTGCTTACGGGGGAGGATGGACAGACATCGGTTCCCGGTATCTATGCTTCAGGTGACGTGGTCACCGGGGCCAAGACCGTGGTCGAAGCGGTTCGTTTTTCCAAAAAGGCGGCCGAGGCCATGGTGAAGTATATGGAGAGGGAAGCAAAAGGATCGGGGGAGGACAGGCCTTTGGCCTCTTGTCTTGAAAATCCTGTCATAAAAAACAAGAAAATATGACTCAAAATACAACGGTACGATACGCTCATGACGTTCCGCACTATCATTTCCAATACAGGGTGAGGATATCATTGTGTACTTCGTAGCGTGTCAGCCGGTTGAAAAAGCTCATTCCCAACAGTGAGTAGCGCATGGCGGCCTTGTTTACGGAGACGTTGATTCCTTGCAGATGGATTTTGGCAATTCTGAAATCATTGATCCGGACCAGGGCTCCCTGCCCTTTGCCGTTTGCGGTCCGGTATATTTGGTCAAATCTGAGCGTGTCCCATGGAATGCTTAGTTTGTCGGCATCACCGGGGGAGAGCATGATGTGGCTTGCTCCCGTATCCACTAAAAAGATGATAGGGATATGGTTGAGTTCGGCACGGATATGAAAGTGCCCATCAGACGATACCGGAAAGCTCACGGAATTTTGTCCTGTCTGGAACCCCTTGCCGGGAAAAAGTTCCGCCATAACTCTGGTTTGTATTTCCGAGAGGTCATGGCGATAACTGTAGCCCACGAGTGCCAGTAAAAAAATGATGAACCATATGCCAAAATATTTGATGTTCTGCCACATTATTGCCCCACCTGGATTGTGTTGAGAAACTGTAATGCCTGTATAGCCATACTGGAATGCTTGAATGATGCACACAAAAAAGTATGCACGCGAGTGCACTTGCGCATAAAGAGAAGATGATTGTCAATCATTGCTCGTAATCAGTTGTCAGGATTCAACCTCCTGATAGACCAAAAGTACGCACTTGTCGGGTGAACCAAAAATAGGGACCAGGCAAGAAAATGAAAGCCTACGTCTCAAAGAAACGACTCCTGGATAGATCCGGTAGTCGTTTTTTTTGTCGCGAAGAGTGCGAAGGGGGAAGCCTCGGCCTCATGGGATTATTTTTTATAAAAATACGTGCAAAATACTTTTTAAGGTGGTATCCGCAGATGTAATTATGAATCTGCATTTACTCCTATGCGTCACGATGCAGATTACGGTGGGCACTATGAATATCCGATCCCCTGTTTACGTGACCGGACCCCGCTCGCCTCCCCCGGGGTGACCGTCGAAGTGCTTGCACAAGTCTGAACTGATTGAAAAATGTAGG
>JAQVZR010000188.1 GCA_028708105.1 Desulfoplanes sp.
TAAAACATGGCAGCCCGAGGCGGAAAAGGAGCAAGGGGATGTGCATACTCTCGGGATGCAGTATCTGCTTTTTTCTGATCCTGAGTATCCCGCACTTTTGCGGGAAATCCCCGACCCGCCGATCATCCTCTATGTCCGCGGAGATCTTGCCTGTCTGCAGCGTCCCTGCCTGGCTGTGGTTGGCTCCAGAAACGTTTCTTCCTATGCGGTGCGACTGACCCGAAACGTGTGTACCCGTTTATCCCAAGTCGGCTTGTGCATTGTTTCCGGGTTTGCCTGCGGGGTGGACCGCATTGCCCATGAGATCGGCAGCCGCTCCGGCGCCGGGACGATAGCCGTTCTTGGCACTGGGCTGAACATCATTTATCCCGCATCCAATAGGGATATCTGGGACGGCGTGACTTCTTCGGGGCTGATTATTTCCGAGTTTGCCCCCCATACCCTGCCCGATGCCCGTAATTTTCCCTACAGAAATCGACTTATCAGCGGCCTTTCTCTGGGCGTCCTGGTTATGCAGGCTGCGGCCCGCAGCGGAAGCCTGATAACCGCGCGGTTGGCCCTGGAACAGAACAGAGAAGTATTTGCTGTCCCCGGACCTGTAGGGGCAGCCTATGCCGGTTGTCATGAATTGATCCAGAGCGGGGCAAAACTGGTCCAGGAAGCAGGTGATGTTCTGGAAGAAATTCAGCCTCTCTTGGATGCCAGCTGGCCTGAGTTGTTTGACAGCGAAGGCTCACAGTCTCTATCCCCTGTGGTGTCGGCACCTGCACTGGAGCTGAGTCCAGAGGAACGTCAGATCATGCAATGCCTCAAGAAAGAGACTAAAATACATATCGACACATTGACGCAACAGCTTGGCTGGGAGAGCAAAACTGTCAGTCAGGCGCTTATCATGATGGAAATGAAGCACCTTGTCAGGCAATATCCGGGGATGATGTATACCCTGTGCTGAACGGTGTATGGGAAGAGATATCTTTTCGCGCAGAGGCGCAGAGGCGCAGAGACGCTGAAAAAAACGCGGTATAACCATCAGCAATGATCCAGGGGTGATGATCTTTTTTTGTCCTAGGAACGCCGAGCGTCTGCCCGGCCTTTCAAGCATAGGAACAGACACTATGCTCCCATGGCCTTACGAGCACTTTTTTCACCTGGTTTGTTGCCAATTCAGAAGCGCGTTGCCGAGCAGCTACAGCGTTCCCAGAAAATACGGATTGCATTGCAACAAAAAAACCCAAGAGCAACTATGTCCTGGACCGAAGATGTTCCTGAATGTGTCGATGACTATTTGACATTCCTTGAAGTTCTTAAAGGATATTCATCGGCTACGATTGATGCCTATGGTAATGACCTGCTTCAGTTCCAGCATGTTCTGCAGGCCAAAAAAATGAGTCTGGATGCGCCTGAAACCATCAACCGGACACATGTGCTCGCGTTTCTGGCCAACCTTCACCGTCAGGGACTCGGTAAGTCGTCGGTAGCCAGAAAACTTTCCAGCCTGCGCGGTTTTTTTCGGTATCTGATCCGGCAGAAGATCCTTACGCATGATCCCTGCAGTGAAGTGCATAATCCCAAACAACCCCAGCCCCAACCCACTTTTTTGAATGTGGATCAGGCTTTTTCTCTCCTTGAAGCCCGGGTTGATCCCGGCCCCAGGGAATTGCGAGATCTGGCCTTGGGTGAATTGCTCTATGGTTCGGGATTGCGTATCAGTGAGGCTCTTGGTCTGGATGCGTGTGATTTTGATCCTGCCAGACAGACCCTCAGAATTATGGGCAAGGGGAAGGCTGAACGCGTGGCTCCCTTGACCGGGATTTCCATCCAGCGATTACAGAAATATCTGGATCAGCGTGCTTGTTTCCATCCGGCGGCCACAGAGCCCGCTCTGTTTCTGGGTATGCGCGGTAAACGTCTGCAACGCCGCCAGGCCAATCGGATTATCGATTCTCTGTCCGCATTGGCTGGCTTGCCTCAGCATATCAGCCCCCACGCCCTGCGTCATAGCTTTGCCTCCCACCTTCTTTCCTCGGGCGCCGACCTGCGCAGTGTCCAGGAACTTCTCGGTCACGTCCGTCTTTCCACAACCCAGCGGTATACTCATCTGCAGATGAACGAGCTCATGCGGGTGTATGATTCGGCGCATCCTCGATCCACTGTTAATAAAGATCGCAACAGGGTCGCTCTGGAGAGCCTGAAACCGGAGGAGAAACACTAAGTCGTAATTCTCTGTCGGGCTTGTGCGGCATCGTATGCGCAGCGTTTCTGACAGGGCACACAACATCTACGGGAAACAGGGGTCTGAAAACAATGCGATTGCAGAGTCTCCTGCGGTGCTTGTCAGACCGAGATTGGCACTTTTCTGGATAAAACGTGTATGCTCCGCGAGGAAGGATTTCCTATGGGCATAGGGTAGAGATAACTAAGACCGGGTAATGTTGACATTGCCCGGTCTTGGTGGTGGAAGATTGAAACGTTGTTGTGCAGGGAAAAGACCATTGGTCGTGCTTTTAACATTGCCGAAGGGCGGCGATCAGTTCGCCGAGATCGCTTTGTTTTTTGGCAAAAAGGAGATTGGGGTCCGGTAGAAAACCGTTTTCATACGCATCTAAGGTGTGCAGGACCACCGGCTGGGTGGGGCGGTTTTTTCTTATGTTATGGACCGTATCCACGATGGCCATATCCGGGAGATCTTCCCCCAGAACAATGACATCAGCACGTCCAGAGGTCTTAATACCCTCCAGAAGGTCGCGTGCGTTTTTAAACCCCCGGATACGGTATCCAAGGGTGAGAAGTTCACGCGAAATAAATTCACGGACATTTTTATTCCGTTCGGCAAGGAAAATTGTTTTCATGCAAGACTCCGCATGTCATGAAGGACATGTGTAGTATCCCAAGGCAATGATTATGCCAGCAGAAAATAGAGGCGGTTGGGTTGTTATTTTGGCATAAATTGAGGCTATATATCGTCTGAGCTGAGAGAACCCCTGAATGCCCTTGTCCCAGGACTGTTGGTTTTTTTAACACAATGTAAAGGCAAACCTGTGCGGGCAAAGGGATAACGGAGAAAGAAACACTGCAGAGAGGGAAGGAACGTTAACCATGGTTTTTTCGGCTGCAGGAAGACAGGTGGAGGGAAAAAATATCAAAAGAGAGAGGCTGTTCGATGTAGAGGAGCAGTACTTTGCAGTAGTTATGGGGTAGATCTGGTTTGTACCTTTTCGTCGGAAGGGCATCAGAACGGAACGCATACCGTGGACCAATAAAAAAGGACCTACGGCAACAGCCATAAGTCCTTGATTTTATTGGTCGGGAAGACAGGATTTGAACCTGCGACCCTCTGGTCCCAAACCAGATGCGCTACCAAGCTGCGCCACTTCCCGTGCAAGAGATGGGGAAATACGTAAGCGGTGGAAGGATGTCAATAAAAAATATCGTTGACAAGTGTTCTTGCATGATGTGAGGAGCGCGACATATTTAAAACAACTCCTTTAAAGTGTCCTTAGCCCCGGGCTTTGGCAGGGAGCAACAAACATGCACGAAAAAAGCATAAAACAAAAAATATCATTTCGGGATATCGCCTATTCCGTGCCATGGAATCTGGCACTTTTAACCTTTGGTGCCCTGTTTATCGCTGTGGCCATCAATACAGTGGCCATTCCCCATGGTTTCATGGCCGGAGGTGTTTCCGGACTGGGTATTCTATTGTATTATATGGTACCGGCTGTAACACCGGGAATCTGGTTTCTTGTCTTGAATATCCCGATCTTTTTGCTGGGATTTTTTACTATCAGTCGACGCTTTTTTTTATACAGCATCTATGGAACCCTGATGGTCACGGTTTTTTTGGAGTTCGTGCACGGTGCTTTGCCTGTGCACGATAGTTTTTTGGCGGCCTTGTGTTTTGGCTGCATCTCCGGGTTGGGGCTCGGAATCTGTTTCCGTTCTCTGGGGTCCACAGGGGGGACTGATATTGTTGCTATCTGGTTGAATCAAAAATTTGGTCTTCGAGTTGGACAAATCGGTTTTGTTGCCAATTTTCTGGTTTTTGTACTGGGGTTTGTCACCTTGGATGTTGATCGGGTCCTTTATTCTCTGACGGCCGTATTTATTTCCGCGCAGGTTACGGATTACAGTCTTAGCCTCTTTAACCAGCGAAAAATGGTGTTGATTATTTCGTCCATGTCCGAAGAGATTGTTAAGGCCGTCAATAATCATCTGCGCCGTGGTGCCACTGTCCTCTATGGTCGGGGGGCCTATTCCCATGAGCCCAAAGAAGTCGTTCTTACTGTCGTGAATACTATCCAGCTCAAGCGGATAGAAGAACTTATTTTTTCTATTGATCCCAATGCTTTTGTTATTTTTGAGAACACGTTGAATGTCATTGGCAAAGGGTTTTCAATGCGTAAAACATATTGAGGTCATGCCATAGCCGTTTGATGACCAATATCGGCTTGTGTTCTTTGGCAAGCACTGCACTTGCGGAACGCCTGACGGATCTTAACATTCCCGTTGGCGAGTGGTACTGACCGAAAGGGACAACGTTGTCCCTCATGGCGAGAATTTTGAGCTGTTGCAAAGGAATGGAGGGGTGTTCCGGCTGTTGACTGAGTAACGCAAGCTGTATATGTAAGCGGACCTGTGCCCGGGTGGCGGAATTGGTAGACGCAAGGGACTTAAAATCCCTCGGTCGCGAGGCTGTACGGGTTCAACTCCCGTCCCGGGTACCAGAACAAAAACAAGGACTTAGAGAGAATTTATTGCAAATCTCTTAAAGTCCTTTTTTTGTGAAAAGCCGTTTTTGTGGACCATCTGTGGCCCATTTTGAACTGAAGTGGTCCCCAAAATTTGGACAGGTGTTTAAGCTTCGATTAGGTCCTTGAGCGGGCATCGTGAATGAAGCGTTTACATTTGCT
>JAQVZR010000189.1 GCA_028708105.1 Desulfoplanes sp.
GCTGGGGTATGATCCCATCTGTTGTCCTCGATCCGGAAAAAATTCCAAACACGGATGGCCCAGTATCATGGCTTTTCACGAAGGGTTGTTCGCCAAAGAAGAACAGAACTGATGATTGTCCGGAAGACCCGGACAATGCTGGAAATACGTAGAATATCTGTATGTGAGGAGCATCCTTCCGTCGGATAGGGTGATGAATTGGTATGGATTTCGGTGTACCGTGCGAGATTTCGTACAGACGATCCTTCCTGCACATCATTGGTTACAAGTTTGTCTTGATATGCGGATGCATGGTTTCCGGGAGGCGGCTGGAATGATCCTGAAAATAGGTGTGTATCTCATTGATTTCATTCAAAAATGAAGTGATATCAATCCCTAGACAGCTGGGAGCGAACCGGTCGAGTTTTTTCAGGCCTGATTGCAGGAGCCGTGTGGCCCCGCGGCGGTTGCCATTCCGTTCGTGGTACAGGGCAACCCCGATTTGCAGAATGCCCTGGTACAGTTTTTTGATTGGGCCTTTTTCGGCTATCCATGCCTTTTCAAGGGCATCATGGCAGGCATAAAATTGTCCCGTATTGAACAAGGTAATGCCCTTGGTCACATCTGGAGGAAGCTGAAAGGGATAATCGTTACCGGGCATGCAATACTCCCTGGGCTCTGGTCGTTTCAGCAAGGTCGATTAAGTTTGAAGCGGATGCGCAGCACATCATTTTCAAAGGATGCCGAGGTGATACAAAATGCACCGAGTTCGTTTGTGGAAGTTGCGTGCTCCCCAATGCACGGACAGGCATCATATGTTCCAATGGCCACGATACGCAGATCCTTCCCACGCATTGTTTCCGGAACCCTGGCGGTATTAAACTGTGTACATGCTTCTTCCCAGGAGATCATCTGGCAGGTGACAGGCAGATGATCTTTGATAACCGCGTTCATCCGGGTTTCGATTTCCCGGATTTCTTCGCTGCGGAGTTCCCGGGAAAAATGATAATCACATTTAGATTTTTTGCGGTTGATGTGGGCGCTGAAACAGCGTTCACATCCAAACATGCGGATCATGGTCTGGTTAAGAAGATGTTCGGCGGTGTGCATGGTCGGGTCGGTTGGGATGCTGCTCATGGTCAAAAAACTCCAGGGATAGGTGATGATGGTGCGGGACTGTATTTTTTCTGCAGCTGCCTGGTGTCGTGTGCTCGCAAGCGGGCAGACACGCAGGTCTGTCCGCTTGCGATGACGCTATGTCTCAAAATTGTAGGATGATACAAACGACCTGTAGATAGTCACGAAATGTTTTACACTTACGATTTGTACCGGCGAACAGAATGTTTTGTCCAGTGGCCACAGGCTGCTGATCCGCCTTGCAAAGACATGACACGTGATCAGTGCGGTGCAATTCCGAGGAGGTCATGTATGGTTTCAAGCATGGTGGTCAGGCCGGGCATGGGCTTGTGGAGAATGTGCCGGGAGGTGAAGCCCAAGGAGAGGAGTTCTTCGGGGATTTGGTAGCTGACAGAGCCGGTATGGACAATGAATTTGAGATCAGATTGGATATCGAGGGCCTTGACAATGGTTTGCGTTCCATCAATGCCGGGCAGACGCATGTCCACGATGGCCAAGTCTACCGGCTGAGCGGTAAGAATTTCCAGCCCTTTCTCACCACTTTCAGCCATGAGTACGCTAAACCCCATATCTTGCAGGTATTCAGCAAGGCTTTCTCTGACGCCGGGTTCATCATCAATGACAAGTATTTTGAATGTATGTGACATAATATGATTTGTGTTGGATGGTTCGGTCGTGGCTTTAAAGGCCACGTCCCTTGGAATTTGCAGGTTCCTAAGCTATTTTTTCTGTTCGGTCGAGCCTGAGGTATTGGTTCGTGAATTGTCTGACATATGTCCCTGCCAGTCCTTTTTTAAAAGCGTTGATAGAACGCAACAATATCTTCTCCACACAGGTTATACGTGGTGGTACGTTAATGAGTCCTCTATGAATATTCTTCTTCTTCAGCCTCCTGTGGAGGATTTTTACGATACCGATGTCAGACTTCAGCCTTTGGGCCTGTGTTTCCTCAAGTCCATTGTGCAGTACAAAATTCCAGGTGTTGATGTCCTGGTCAGGGATTTCCATCAGGGACATGGCCGTAGAACCATCTCATTGCCCAGAGAGTTAACCTATCTGAAGCCTTTTTATCCCGGTCATGACCGGAGTCCCTTTTCGGCATTTTCTCATTATTATCATTTTGGGGCCAGCTATGAAGACATCGCCGCATTCGTGTTGGACTATAAGCCTGATCTTGTGGGCATTGCCTCACTTTTTTCTCCGTATTACCGAGAGGTTATTGCCTGTGCACAGAGTATTAAGCAGGTGTTTGATGTGCCTGTTCTGGCTGGAGGCAGCCATGTTTCCGCTGCCCCGTTGACCCTGCTTTCCGATCCGTCCATTGATTTTGTGATCCAGGGGGAAGGGGAACGCCCTCTGGTGGAATTTGTACGGGCTTTTATACGCCATGGCCGTGGAGAACAGGGAGACTGGGACGCTATTCCCAATCTGGGATGGAAAGATGGGAAAAAATGTGTTCTCAATCCCATGGGGCCCAATTACCCCTTTGCTTCGTTGCCTCGTCCTGATCTTTCCGATCTTGATCCTTCAGACTATTTTTTCGAGCGACGTCCCATGTGTTTTGTGACCACTTCCCGGGGATGTCCGCATAGATGTTCCTTTTGCTCGGTCCATCTTACCTTTGGTCATGGCTACCAGAAACGGACCCCTGATGAAATTTTGGATGAACTCAAGGAGCTGTATGCCCAGGGTTACCGTGTTTTTGATTTTGAGGATGACAACCTGAGCCTGTTCAAAAATGAATTCAGCATCTTGTTGCATCTGCTTATCGGGGAATTTCAGGACAAGGATGTCCGTTTCGTGGCCATGAACGGGATCTCGTATCTGCATCTGGATGAAGAACTCCTGGGGCTCATGCGTCAGGCCGGTTTTACGCACTTGAATCTTTCTTTGGTTTCAGCTCAGGCAAAGACCTTGTCTGCGCTGCACCGTCCCCACACGGTGAATCGGTTTACGGACATTGTGGCTCGTGCCCAGGCCCATGGTTTTAAGACCGTGGCCTATCTCATCCTCGGGCTGCCCTCGGAAACCCTGGAGGATATGGTCGCAACTCTGGCTCTCCTGGCTCAGCAGCCGGTGCTTGTAGGGGCGTCTATTTTCTATTTGACACCGGGATGTCCCATTGCCGAAGATTTTCCGCCAATGACCGGAGAAAATATTTTCAAAGCCCGATCGACAGCCATGGCTGTAGAAACCAGGGCTTTTGGACGGGAAGATATCTATACCTTGTTTGTCACCGCCAGGATTATAAATTTTTTCAAAGGATTATGCTTTGAAGAATCGTCTCTGAAACTGAGAGATGCCCTTTCCTGGGCCCAGGAAAGGGGCGGCAGGACTGCTCTAGGCGCAGAAATTCTTTTGCTGCTGGCACGTACGGGGCACCTTCACGGGGCTTCGAGGCAGGGACTTTTTCGGCTGCCCAAATTTCGCAAACACCTTTTTGATGCCGCCATGCGATCCATGCGGGTGATACAGACGATGGAGGGAAAGATGATTGATCTGGAAGATTGGGATGCGTTGCAGAGTTCTACTGCGCGATGATAGCTGTTGTAACCTTAAATGTTTTTTTGGAGAATAGTACCATGGAGCAAATGATCAAGATAGCTTTGCAGGGCGGCATGAAGGTTGGGACCACGATTAATGGACACACCATAGAAACAGATCAATCCGAAAAAGACGGGGGACAAAACTCTGCACCAACTCCCATGGACCTGTTTCTGGCATCCGTGGGCACCTGTTCTGCACTGTATGCTCAGCGCTTTTGTGAATCCCGGAAAATTCCGACGCAGGGGCTGTCCTTGTGCCTGCGGTGTGATATCAGTACGGAAAAATTTAGAATCAATCGGATTACCTTTGAGCTCTCTCTGCCGGAAGGATTCCCTAAAAAATACCGTGCGGCCTTGCTCAGGGCCATGGATCTGTGCACGGTCAAGAAACATATTCTCACGCCTCCGGAGTTTGAAACGGTGATTATGGAGTAATCATGTCTACGACGATTTTGCCCGCAGCGTGTTAAACCAAACCCAGTTTCAGACCCATAGTTTTCGAACAGGTTATCACTGTTCAATTCTTTTTTCACCGCGAAGGGCACGAAGGAACGCGAAGGGTGAAGAATCTGGGATAGATTGAGCTTTATTTTGTTGCTTTTCTTCGTGTTCCTTAGCGTTCTTCGCGGTGAAAAAAACTCAATCCCTCAAACGTGGTTTGGTTTAATAGTACAACACCCTGAAATATAGCAGAAATCAAAGAGATGGCGGTATCTGTGTCCCTTGTATGTCGGACTCAGTCACCGCCATCTTTTTCTATGGTGCGATCAGATTCTGTAATCCACAACCCGCCGTTCGGCGACAACTTTTTTGATAAAGGCCAGGCATGCCTGGTGGTTAGGGTGCATTTGATAGGTCTCCAGATCCGCCGGCGTTGCCACTGCGGAATGAAGAATTACCGTACAGGGCGGGGAGGCTTCAAGAATATCTATGCCTACCTCTATGTCTTTGAGCACTGCAATTGTATCTTTGAGGGCCTCAAGCATGGTCTTCATTTTTGCAGCATTCTGGGCTGCGGTCCCGCCTTCGGCTTTGTCTTTGAGTCTCCACATAACAATATGCTTGATCATCGGGTTCCTTTTTTTACGTTATATGATCGTCGGCAAGCCGCTGTTCGTCCAGGCGGTCATGCCTCCTGCAAGGCTGTGCACATGTTTGAATCCCTGGGTCTGCAAAAAACTGGCGGCAATATTGCCCCGGTAGCCTACACCACAGGTGA
>JAQVZR010000190.1 GCA_028708105.1 Desulfoplanes sp.
TTTTCGGGCTTTCGGACATATACGGGATAATGGATAAAACACGCTCCTCCCGAAGCCTGTCAGATGTGATAATAAAGGAAAAGCGGCCTGATGATACGATTGCCGTATATGGAGAAGTTCTTCACGGGATTCCTTTTTATACAAAACAGCGCGTCATGCTTATCGACTACAAAGGCGAAATGGAGTTCGGGGCAGATCAGCCGGGGGAAAACGATTGGTTCCCCGATGCAGGAAAATTTAAAAAACAATGGTATGAAGGGCAAAGGCATTTTGCACTTGTTATTGAAAAAGACCGTCTTAATAGACTTTTCCCGGACGCGGATACAGGCAAAGCAAAAAAAATTGAAACTGACAAATACGTCATTCTCTTCAACAGGAGGTAACAGTTAATGAGAAAAGATTTTCTTCCGTTTTCAAAACCGTCGATAAGCGAGGATGCCATTGCCGACGTAGCTGATTCAATACGTTCAGGCTGGCTTGCCATGGGCCCGAAGACCATACGTTTTGAAGAGAATTTTGCAAAATACACAGGAGCATCATGGGCATTATCAGTAAACTCAGCTACCGCAGGACTGCATACAGCACTGATGTCTCTTGGCATAGGCCCCGGCGATGAAGTCATCACTACACCGATGACATTCGCAGCGACTGTGAATGCAATACTCTTCACTGGGGCAAAACCGGTATTCGCAGACATTGACCGCAATACCCTGAATATTGATCCTGATAGGATAGAAGCGGCTGTCAACCTTTTTTATTTTTCAAACCCGTGGAGACATATATGAGCGACATCAAAAAAGTAGTATTGGCCTATTCCGGTGGTCTTGATACCTCGGTTATCCTGAAATGGATTCAGGAAACATACGGCTGTGAAGTTATTACCCTTACGGCAAATCTGGGGCAGGAAGAAGAGCTGGACGGGCTGGAAGAAAAGGCGCTCCGTACCGGCGCATCCAAGGCCTACATCGCAGATCTGCAGGAAGAGTTCGCCAAGGATTTTATATTCCCGGCATTTCGTTCCGGTGCCATTTATGAAGGACGTTATCTCCTGGGTACGTCCATCGCCAGGCCGCTTATTGCCAAGAAACTCGTAGAAATCGCACGCAAGGAAGGAGCTCAGGCCGTTGCTCACGGTGCCACGGGCAAGGGGAATGACCAGGTTCGTTTCGAACTTGCGACCATGGCCCTGGCCCCGGACCTGAAGACCATTGCCCCCTGGAGAGATTGGGATCTTGGTTCTCGGACTGCTCTGGTGGCCTATGCCAAGGAGCACGGGATTCCTGTGCCCGTAACCAAGGAAAAACCCTATTCCTGCGACCGGAATCTGCTGCACCTGAGTTTTGAGGGCGGCGAATTGGAAGATCCGTCCAATGAGCCTTTGCCTGGTAGTCATCTTTTGTGTGTACCCGTAGAAGAGGCCCCGGATCAGGCCGAGGTCATCACTATTGATTTTGAAAAGGGTGACCCTGTTGCTGTGAACGGTGAACGTCTGAGCCCTGTCCTTTTGATCAAACGCCTGAACCGATTGGGCGGCAAGCATGGTATCGGTCGTCTGGATATGGTTGAAAACAGGTTTGTGGGTATGAAGGCCCGCGGAGTCTATGAAACTCCCGGCGGAACCATCATGTACGCAGCCCACCGGGATCTAGAAGGACTTTGCCTGGATAGAGAACTTCTGCATCTGCGTGATACCCTTGTGCCGCGCTATGCGGATATGGTCTATAACGGCTTTTGGTATTCCCCCGAGCGTGAGGCTCTGCAGGCCTTCATGGATAAGGCTCAGGAGACTGTCACCGGCCAGGTGACTCTGAAACTGTACAAGGGGGGTGTCTGGCCTCTTTCCCGTATTTCTCCCTTTTCGCTCTACAACCCGGCACTGGCTACTTTTGAAGAAGATGATGTCTATAATCAGGCCGACGCTGCTGGATTTATCCGGCTTCAGGGGCTGCGGCTCATGGCGTATCATAAAGTACACGGAGAATAGACGATTGCAGGCAATAAAGGAGGGGAGCGCAGATCGTTTCTCTCCTTTTTATCTGGTTCTCTGGTGCATTTTTCGGGGATACTATATTCTCAAGACAGTGACGCGGAACCGGACCGGGCAATGCCGGTCCCAAGGATTATAGAATATGAGTTTAGCAGAACAGAAAGAGACAAAGATGTGGGGGGGACGGTTCACTCAGGATACGGCTCCCCTCGTGGAGGAATACACCGTTTCAGTGACCTACGACCGGGAATTGTATGCCGAGGATATTGCCGGATCAAAGGCCCATGCCCGCATGCTGGCTGCTCAGGGCATTTTAACTCCAGAAGAGGCGCAGACGCTTATTGGGGGCCTGGAAGCCATTGGCAAAGAGATTGAAAATGGGGCTTTTGTCTGGCGTCAGGATCTGGAAGATGTGCATATGAATATCGAACACCGGTTAACCGAGCTCGTTGGTCCGGTGGGACAGAAATTACATACCGGAAGAAGCAGAAACGATCAGGTGGCCTTGGATTTTCGCTTGTTTGTGCACAAACGCCTTCTGGTGTGGAAGACGGAACTTAAACAACTTATCCGCTCTTTCCTCGATCAGGCCCAGAAGAATCGGGATGTCATCCTCCCCGGATATACACATATGCAGCCGGCACAGCCCGTAGCCCTGGCCCATCATCTGTTGGCCTATTGCCAGATGTTTTCCCGGGACATCGACCGGGTCTGTGATTGTGCCAGGCGGGTCAGCGTATCTCCTCTGGGAGCTGCGGCTCTGGCTGGAACCACCTATCCTTTGCAGCCCAAATCCGTGGCCGATGAGCTGGGTTTCCAGTCTACCTTTGCCAATAGTATGGACGCTGTTTCAGACCGTGATTTCGTACTTGAATCGCTTTTTGTGGGTTCGCAGATCATGGCCCATCTGAGCCGGTTGTGCGAAGAAATTATTATTTGGTCCAATCCCAGCTTTGGGTTCATCAAACTCCCGGATGCTTTTGCCACCGGTTCATCGATTATGCCCCAGAAAAAAAATCCTGATGTTGCCGAACTTATGCGGGGTAAGACCGGTCGGGTTTATGGAAATCTCATGGCGTTGCTGACGATCATGAAGGGATTGCCCCTGGCGTATAACCGGGACATGCAGGAAGATAAGGAACCCTTTTTTGATACGGATAAGACGGTATCGCTGTCTGTGACCATCATGGGGCAGATGGTCCATGCACTGACCTTTCGTCCGGATGCTATGCATGCGGCCTTACGCAAGGGGTACCTGAACGCCACGGAACTGGCTGATTACCTGGTGGGCAAAGGCATTCCTTTCCGTCAGGCCCATCATATCACCGGCAACGCCGTGGGCTATGCCGAAAAGTGTGGTAAGTGTCTGGAAGATTGTTCCCTTGAAGAACTCCGGTTTTTTAGTGAGCTTATTGACAACGATGTTTTTGCTGTGTTGGCCTATGAAACAGCTGTTGGCCGCAGGGAAGTCCCCGGTGGTACTGGACCGGCATCTGTAAACGCACAGATTGTTCACCTTCAGACCTGGCTCAAGGAGCTTGACTGAGAATGAATGCTGATTGTCCTAAAGACATTCCCGGGGTTCCGGAAGCGGTCATGGAAAAACATGCGTATATTACCCCGGAATTACGCCGTAACTACGAAGTCTCCATTGTATGGATCAAAGAGCATTGGGATGAACTTGTGGCACATGGCTGGACCTGGGATGAGCTCTTTTTTATGGGGACGTTGCCCTATCCTCTGGGCTGCTGGGGAATCGCCTGGTTCAGTCTGTGGGACAGAGAAGACCTGGAGATTACTTTTTCCCCCCAGGGTGATTTGACGTGTGTTTTGCATGAACCCGGAGGGAATGTTGTCCAGACCATGCGCAAAGGGTTGATCCATTCTTCTGTTCTAGATGCGGATACTTGAGATTTTTGGTGTTGTAGATACAAATATCTCCCGTAAATGGTGATTCCATTTACGGGAGATATTTGTAAGCACAACGGTTACACTGACAAAGGTTACGGCTTAGGCAGGTACTTGGGCGGAAGATTTTTGTACTTGGGACATGTATTTTGGGTATTCCATGTGAGATCAAAGAATTCGACCGTCCATTTTTTCTGGTTGATATCGAACCAGGTTCCGCCGACATAGGTTTGATCGATCCAAATGACGGCTTCAAGCATGGCTTTGCGGCATTTTTCGAGCTGTCCGAGAATGCCTTCGGAATCATCAAGGCATGTCCCTGACGCATTGTAGGTATAACTTCGGGAAAAGAATGTCTCGGTGCATGGGCTCATGGCCTCGAGAAGAAATGTTGTGGTGGTGCGGTCGGGCATAGTAAAAAACTCCGGGAAAGCATGTGGCAATAATTTGCTGCGGGCTGCAGATGAATGCGAGGCCCTAGGTCATGATTGTTCGTCTGTCAATTTGTGTAGACGCAAAAATATTTCAACGCTGTCTAGATTATGAACGTTCCCCTATAGGCATATGTTCCCATACCTTTTTCATTTTGGCCTCATGGTCCTGAAAATGAGGAACGTGGCGGGCAACTTCGTTCCAGAACAGAGATGAATGATCCATATGTAGACGGTGACAAAGTTCGTGGATGAAAATGTACTCAACGGTTTTGGGTTCAAGAAAAAGGAGCTTTGCATTCAGACTGATGGTACCTTTACTGGAACAACTTCCCCATCGGGTCTTTTGGGCGCGGACCTGAATCCGTGAAATTGCGGGGAGATTTTGTGATTTTTGTACCGCCCCTCGACGAACGGGTAGGCAATGTACAGGTCGTACGTGCCCTTTTCCCGCTGGTCCCGGTTGACCTCGCGGATGATGTCCGAGAGCCGCTTGTAGGCCTTGGTGTCGTCCGGGTTCTTGGC
>JAQVZR010000191.1 GCA_028708105.1 Desulfoplanes sp.
CAAGTGGATATATCGGTGCAAACCCCGATGGTGGACATCACCCCTAGCCTGGGCCCCTTTTTTTCTGATTGGTCTGGCCTTGATCTTACACATCAGCTACGAGGAATATATTCAGGGTACCCACTGGCTGGTGACCATGCTCGGACCGGTAACAGTAGCCTTTGCCATCCCGATTTTTGAACATCGCCGGCTGATCCGCAGCTACTGGCTAATCCTCATGGTAGGGGTTCTTGTGGGTGACGTTATTGCTATATTCTCAGCATGGACCCTGGCCAATCTTTTCGGCCTTTCCGATATCCTCCGTTTGAGTCTGCTGCCCCGATCGATCAGTACCCCCTTTGCCATTACCGTATCCGGAGAGATCGGAGGAATTCCTGATTTGACAGCCATTTTTGTGGTTCTGACGGGTATTTTCGGGGCGGCCATGGGCGAAATCATGCTGGCCATCCTGCCCTTGCGCACAAGTATGGCCAAAGGAGCTCTCTTCGGCATGGGTGCCCATGGAGCAGGAGTGGCTCAGGCCAGAGGCGTCGGCACCCAAGAAGGCGCCATCGCCAGTCTGGTCATGATTCTGGCGGGCCTAACCAATGTGCTGGCCGCACCGATCCTGGCATACTGGTTGCGCTAAACATCTGACTGCCGTATACTCATCATTCCTCTCGCATACATCTGTCCCCGTTGCTTTTGGCCTTGTGCGGAACGTCCTCGGGACAGAAAAACGTGTCCGCATCAACTAACCGGGATTTATGGAAGTCCTGTCAAAAATTCAAATGCCGACCGACTTGTCCAGGCAGTTCTTCACAGTACAGGCTTTGAAACAGAGTTCATCAAGTTGTCCAAACGCAAAATTCAGAGATGCATCGCATGTATGAGCTGCACCGATGACAACATCTGTTCGTGCCTACTGACATTTTCCCATGCAACAATTATCCTTCAGCGAGAGGTACTGTGCATACCAGCAGCCAGTGCCGTATCCGGACGACCAACCGGTCGCCCCTACCTGAATGACACTATGCCGCAAGGTTACTGATATAAAACGAGGTGGGCATGGTTACAAACCACAAAGGAGTACCAACACAATGTCTACTGCGCACAAAAAAAAGCTCACTATTCTCTGGACCAATGACAATCCTGTCACGGCCGAACTGATGGTTTTCATGTATGCCATACACACGAAACAGCACGCCATGTGGGATGAAATGACCATCGTCGTCTGGGGAGCGACCGTGAAACTGGTCAAGGAGAACCCGAAAATCCAGAGTCTCGTAAAAAAGGCCCAGGAGGCAGGCGTGCATATTTCGGCCTGCAGATCCTGCGCCGATGAGCTTGATGCAACGGATGCCCTGGAAGACCTCGGTATCGAGCTCATCTATTGGGGAGAACCTCTGACAAAAATCATCCAGAATGATGAGAAATTGATCACCATATAGCAACAGCCACAAAAAAAGGGACATCCGGGAAAAGCACGTTGGGGCATCTATCTGTGAAGGCAGAAAGTGCTCTTTTGCCGGATGAACCACCGGTAATCGTCGGATAACCGTATGTATAACAACAAGCCCATAAAAAAAGAGCCTCAATGCACCGAGGCTCTTTTTTTATGGGCATATCCTATCTCTCCCAAAAGTCGTTCAGACTCCCGGAAGGTCTGTGTACCAGTGACTCCCACGCAGCTTTGTCGTATGCATAGAGAGACAAAAGGGCATGAAATCTGGAAGACGTTCGCCGGAATGATCTACATTTCCGGAGCGGTTTTCGGCACCAGGCAGACGAAAACCAACGGTTCGTCACCCGTATTCTTGACATAGTGCTCTTCTCCCGGAGCCACATAAACGACATTCCCGGGGCCGACAGAAACTTTTTCGCCGTCTTTCACAACATAGCCCACGCCGGAATGATAGAACTGCTGATGTTCCCAGGGATGAGTGTGCGCCGGAACCTGGGACCCGGGTTGAAGTTCTATGACCCGCATACAAAAATTGACATCGTCGTCGGCCTTGCCGATGACAACCCGGCATGAAACACCAGGCCCAGCCACCGTTAAATCCTGCGCCTCAACATCCGTGTAATGGATTACCTTCATTGTGCGATATCTCCTGTGATTGGACCTATGATTGGAACGATACATCAGTCCCTGGGCAGGAATGCTCAGGAACTGATGTATTCATCACTGCTTTTTGTTAGCAGAAAACAAGCAGATCAGGCATGTAACAACTCTTTTGTCGCTTTGGAAGGCGCTTTTGCACTATTTTTTTGCGGATCAGATAAACTCATGGCGGCAACAAAAAAGATTATGGGTAAACATGCTATAGAAACCATAGCAAACCAAATACCATATACATCAGCAATCTTTCCAATTATTGGAGTGGCGGCACCACCTATGGAAAAAGCGACTCCAAGGGTAATGCCCGAGGACAATCCGATCCGATTCGGAAGATAACTTTGCCCTAGTACAATGGAAGGGCTGTACGCAGCATATAAGAAGAACCCAATGGGGATCATTGATAACAAGGCAACGTGAGCATTATTAATGAAAATGAACAGGGGCAGGAACAGGGTTAATCCCAGAAAACCCATGAGAATAACTCTTTTTTGTCCCAATCTATCGGCCAGTTTTCCGCCTGCCAAATTTCCTATGATACCGGATATTGCGAAAAACGAAAGAGCCAGCGATCCAACGACTTTTGATTGGTGCAGATAACCGACCCAGTAAATAGGAATAAAGGTATTTAATCCGAGAAAAATTATTGATCTGCCAACGATAACGATAGTCAGGCGTATAAATGCCCACCAATTATCTCTTTCAGGTTCAACCCCGGCTTTATTTTTTTGTATGCTTTTGGTTGCCGTAAGTGCTCTGAAGCTGGAAAATTGGGTTGTCATAAATACAGCCATAATCAAAACCGGAACAAGAAGGACAACGGTACCCTTCAGGCCCCAGTAGAGAAGCGCTGTTGTGATAAAAACGGGACCAATGGCAAACCCAATATTTCCTCCAACGCCAAAAATACTCATCGCTGTATTTTTTTTATTTCCCGCAGCAAAATTTACTAACCGGGCGGCCTCCGGATGGTACGCCGCAACCCCGATGCCACTCACAACCGCCAGCACCAATATCCATTGATAACTTTCGCACAACCCGGTCATCCCAAGGCCAAGGCCCGCTGTAATCATACCCATCGGCAACAACCAGGGCTTTGATAATTTATCGGCAGCATAACCGAATAATGGTTGGATAATACTTGAAGCCACATTCGCAGCAAAAACAATACTGGCAGCTGCCGTATACGAAAGATCGTACTCTGCTATAAAAAATGGCAATAAGGCCGGCAATGCTCCCTGGTTGATATCGGTTATCATATGTCCTAGAGATAATAACCAGACGAACTTGTTTTTCATTATACACTCCTTCATGCTTGGTTATTTGTGTTCCGCATGAAGGATGACATAAACTCAACGACAAATATAATTCTTGCTCTATGAAGACAATAAATATCGCAAATGAGACAACCGCTCCCGATACCGAATCTGTTCAGGACCTCTTGGCCATACCCCGTCCCATCGTAGCCATGGCCAAAGAGTTCCCCCGTGGGCATAGTATTCCATTCCATAACCATGCACGATCTCAGCTTTTATATGCTTCGTCCGGAGTAATGACGGTTACAACCGATAATGGGATTTGGGTTGTCCCTCCTCTTCGTGCAATCTGGATACCGGCCCACACGCAGCACAAAAGAAAAGCCTCGGGGCATTTGTCCATAAGGACGCTCTTCATTGATCCCCATTATTTCCCCAATGCACCCGAGACTTGCTGTGTAGTTGCCGTCTCCCCTTTATTAAAAGAGCTTATATTGCATGCTGTCGACATACCACAACCGTATCCCTTACATGGACCGGAAGAACGTATTATGATGGTCATTTTAGATCAAATTCATGATATGAACGTAAGGCCATTGAACCTCCCAATTCCCAAAGATATTCGTCTAAAAAAAATCTTTTTCAACCTATCCGAATCCCCTGGGGATAAAAAAACATTGGAGGAGTGGGGAAATATTGTGGGTGCTACCAGACGAACGATAACCCGGCTTTTCCAATCGGAAATCGGTATGAGTTTTGGGAAATGGAGACAGCAGATAAGAATTTTGGAATCATTAAGACGCTTAGCCGTACATGAACCTGTTACTTCCGTTGCCATTGATCTTGGATACGATAGTCCGAGTGCATTTATATCAATGTTTAAGAAGGCTCTTGGGAAAACTCCAGGACAATATTTTTCTATGAGCAATGATTGAATATCATTTGCTACAGGCCCGTCTGCAGGATGCCTATCGGCCATCAGAAACAACTCGCAGCTGCCATCACGATACCAAGCACGGTGGTGGGGTGAACGGTTTTCCCCAGAAATATGATCCCGAGTATGGAACCGCCCACGAAAAGACTTCGTGACGCTCTTTGCTGAAATTTCGTGATGGGCATTGCTTAGGCCCCTAAATTATCTTGACATAATGCGCAGCTGTCCATAAAAACCGTCTCGGAATATCAATTTATCCAGATATACTGTTTTTAGATATCCTCTACAACGTCAACCGAGAGAACTCATGGACAAAACACCTCAACCACGAGCAATCGCTCTTCTTCCCCTTGTTCTTTTCCTGCTCCTGTTCATTGGCACAGGAGCCTTTCTCACCTCCCAGGACGTGGGCATGGCCTTTTATCAGCTTTCCGCTGCAGTGGCCGTGCTGCCGGCCATTGTTTTTGCACTGGCCATGGGCAAAGAGAAACTGGGGAAGAAAATTTCCATATTCCTTACCGGAGTGGGTGATATCAACATCATCACCATGTGCATG
>JAQVZR010000192.1 GCA_028708105.1 Desulfoplanes sp.
CTCCTAAAACAATAAGGCCGTGATCTCTGGACCGGAACGAATCCGGCACCTGAGATCACGGCCTTCTATCAGACATCCGACATGACCCATTTTCAACGGCACAAAATCTAGGCTGTGGCGACGTGCGCGTTTTGCGTCCATCAAAAGACGGACACATTGATTGGTTATAAGCGTTATTTGAACACTTTGAACTCATCACGCCTGTTCTGTGCCCAGGCGGTCTCGGTGTGCCCTGCATCAGCCGGGTATTCCTCGCCGTAACTGATAATCTGCAGACGCTGGGGCTCTACACCAAGAAGAATCAAAAATTCATATGCCACCCGGGCCCGTTTTTCACCCAAAGCAAGATTGTACTCATCTGTTCCCCGTTCATCGCAATGCCCTTCAATGCGCATCTTGAGGGCGGGAACATTCTTAAACAATGCAGCCTTTTTCTGAAGGATTGTCCGGGCCTGAGGTTTGAGTTCAAAGGAATCAAAATCGAAATAAATTTTGTTCTCTTCAATTTTTCCGACATTCTGTTCGAACTGAGCTTCCTGCCGCGACTGTTGCTCCTGCATACGCTTTTCATCTGCAAGCTGCCTTTCCTGCAGCTCTTTAGCCTTTTCTTCAGCCGCAAGCTGATCCAGCTGTGCCTGGGTCAAGGCCTGTTGATGTTGTTGTTGCATCCCCTCCTGTTGCGAAGCAGGCTGAGCCTCTGAAGAAATCTGTTTTTTGGCACAGCCAAAGCAAAGGAATAAAGACAGAAGGATCAAAACCGTCCAGCGCACACTACCATGCTGCATCATAAAGGCCTCCCTGAGGTATAAAAATGTATATAAATTCTTCGGTAAACATTCACCAGTAAAACATCCCGTAGAAATCGACCTGCGTGTCGCCCCTCTCTTGCCAGCCTTCTTTCGTGGCCACCTGGCAGTGCCTGCCACCAACAAGAAGGACACCTGGAACGCAATCTGTTTTTCCGCACCTCCCAGGGCGCCCAAAAGCGGACAATTACGTGACTGTCCTTATTATTGAATACACTACGCGATGAAACAGCAACGTTGGGTTGTGTCCTACGGCCAAGGGACGGGTCCCCAAGCCGGAGCCGTAGCATCTGCTGTTCCGGTGGGTATATGCTTGGCGGAGTCACCGTGTTTAGTGGTCACATACAGCTGGTACCCGCCAGACCTGCTTGATGTAAAGGCCAGAAAATATCCGTCAGGCGACCAGGTCGGGTCTTCATCGTTGCCAGGGCCAAACGTGACCTGCTGTTCCACCCCCGTAGCCAGGGTAGTGATAAAAATTCTATGTCCCTCGCTGGTTCTCCTGGCAAAGGCAAGCAGGGTACCATCAGGACTGAGACAGGGACAGGTATTATAGGTTCCTTCGTACGTCACCCGGGAAACAACGCCGGTCCCGGTCTCCATGACAAAAATATGGGGATTGCCGAATCTGCTGGACACAAAGGCCATTTTGGAACCCTTGCGGTCAAAGGTAGCAGAGATGTCAATCCCTCCATCACGGACAAGGGGAGCATGAAGGTCCTTTATTCCAAAGGAAGCATTAAGTTTATAAATATCAGGATTGCCAAAAGGATCAACACTTATCGCCAAACTGCCGTCAGCATCAAATGCCGGACCGATACATGTGTGACCGGGGAGATCATATTTATTGATTTTTTTGGAATCCCTGTCCCACACAGCAAGCCTGTGTCCCTTGGAATCAAGATACGTAAAAGCCAGTTTTCTGCCGTCCGGAGACCAGGAAGGACTGAGACTTATCCCGTCATCGTGGGTAACCTGAAATAATTCATGCCCCTGCGGAGAGATAAGACAGATTTCCTTATTTTTTTTCTGCCGGCACACAAACGCAATGCGGGTCTCGAAAAAATCACCACTTCCGGTCAAGATCTTCATCAATGCAGCGCAAAACCGTGTAGCCACATCCGCAATCTGTTTGTCGTCATGTATCAGATAGGCCTTGCCCAGGACCAGACGTCCCGTAAAGGCTTCAATGGCTCGGAGTTCTACAGAGTCCGGATTGCTCCGATCACCATTCCAGGCTGTGGTCAAAACCAGATCTACTTTTGAAAGCTGCAACTTCTTGAAATCAATATCTTGACTACGGTATCCACCCAACCCAGGCCCTCCGAGGAGATCAGCCGGAGCTACAAAAGAAAAAAAAGGCAAAAAAGCCAGATTGTCATGCAGCCTGGAAGCTAGACCGGAAACCCGATCCGGCAACGGTGCAACAAAGGGTTCTCCCTTGCCCGGCAAGGGAGTGGGGAGATACAAATGAACCTGGGTCTGCCCGGGCCCATAGATATCAATAGAAAGGGTGGAATCCAAAGCATATACGGAATTCGCAAAGCCAAAACCGATACTAAGGAAACAACTGATTAAAGAGATACACAGCGAACGTACTCGTATATTCATAATTCTATACTAATCCCGGGCCGATAAAAAACCCTGAAGTTTTGATATCGCAGGCATACGTAACACATCATCTACTCTGCCAAATCATGCAAATTGAAATTAATGATCAGCCGGCGGATATCTGGTGAAGTCGGTTTGGGGAGCTGTCCGGCTTCTTGGATGGCTCTTTGGGCCGAGGCGTCAAAATCAGTACGTCCTGAGGACATGAGGATTGTAGATTGCAACACGTTGCCTGTCTGGTCAATACGAACTTCCACCTGAGCCACCAGGTTGTCCCCACCCACCCGTGGAAAACGCCAGTGTTCTTTGATGACGGACTCTGCAAGTTGTCCATAAACCTGCATCAGCCCGGACCCCTGGGCATTGGAGCCAGTTCCCGTCACCCCACCATTTTTTCCGACCTGCTTTTGCAACCCAGCCAGTTCCCTGGCCAGAGCATGCCTGTCTTTCTGCTCCTGTCCGGCAACCTGGCTCTGAACGCCCTTGAGGGCCTGAGCAAGAATTTGTTTTGAGGAAACGATTTCTTTTGTTTTTGTAACAGGCGCTTTATGAACCCGCTTCGATGCTTTTTTGACCTTTTTCGGACTTATCTTCTGGACGGATGTTGGTATCGCCTTGGAACTGGAAAGGACTTTGGCCACAGGCTTTGGCGACGGAGATACGTGAACAGCCGTTGTTTCCGAAGGTGCCGGCGCTTTGGGTTGGGCCGAGGACCCCAGGGTAATGAGATCAACAGTATAGACCCGTTTCCCAAGATCAATATGCACCGAACTCCCCATGGAAGAGTAGAATCCTGCGGTAATGATCGCGGCATGCAGTGCCAAAGAAAGAAACAGACTGATTAGTCGCATAAAATCACAATGCATCCGGGGTAACCGGCTCATGCTCAATGTCAATTGACCTCGGGATCAGCCACGACCCCAAGCTTTTCAATGCCTGCAGATTTGACACGGGCCATCACCTTGACCACCACCCCGTACGCCACATCCTTATCCGCTTTAAGATACAAAAGTTTTTGCTTGTCCTTAACCAGACGCTGAAGATATTTTTCAAGCTCTTCCATTTTTACAGCATAGGTATCCAGAAAAAGAGACCCATCCTTTTTAACGGTCAAAATCAGATGATCACTGTCCTCGGGAAGCGTTTCAACTGTTTTTGTCTTGGGCAGATCCACTTCGACCCCCTGAGTAAGCATGGGAGCCGTGACCATGAAAATAATCAACAGCACGAGCATGACGTCCACAAAAGGCGTCACATTGATCTCGGCTAGAAAACCTCGTTTATGGGGATTAAAATCCATGCTTCACCCTAGTTTTTTTTAGCCTTTGCACCCTGCATCCAGGGAAGTTCACGCTGGGCACGGTTCAAAAAAGATCCACTAAAAATATTCAGTTCGGTTTCAATCCCATGGAGAAGTCCCAGGAAGGAATTATAGGCAATAGCCGCAGGAATGGCCACAGCAAGACCAATGGCCGTTGCCACCAGTGCTTCGGAAATGCCGGGCGCCACGGCAGCCAGTGCAGCTGTTTTTTGCAATCCGATGGAATGGAAGGAATGCATGATCCCCCAGACGGTTCCAAAAAGACCGATAAAAGGTGCTGCATTGGCACATGTAGCCAGGAAAGAGAGGGTCTTGGCCAATTCTCCGAGCTGCTTGTCGACTTCCTGCTTGAGTACCCTTTGAAGATTTTCACCCGAGATACGAAAAAGCAGGGACGGATGCATGGACGTTTTTTCCAGTTGCCGCATTTCAGCAAGTGCGCCAAACGCAATCGGATACAAGGGAGACTTGATGGCAATGCGCAACACCTCCACCCCCTTGGAAAGGTCTGCTGTGGCATCAAATTCAGCCAGATCACGCACAGCACGCCGCCTGACCCCGGAGAGATGTATCCATTTGAAAAAAATGATTGTCCAACTGCCCAAAGACATACAGGCCAGCAGGCACAAAACGCCTTTAACAACAACGGTTGCGCCTGAAACCATCGACCAGAATCCTAATTGCGACAACATATCCATACATTTTTCCCGATAGCTTAACGTGCATTGTCCCTTTGTACCATTCCCAGCCCCAGCACAAAAAAAAATCCACTCCTTTAAACGAAATCCAAACTGAAGCTCAGAAATCTATGCCTGTGCAGTCTGTCCGTTGGCCCTTTTCAGTCTCTCGACCCGTTTACGCATTATCCTTTGCACGATTTCCAGGGAATTTTGCTCCGCCTTACGGAATTCCTTTTCCGTAAGGCCAGCTCCCAGGGCCACTTTTTTGCGCATATCTTTAGAGAGCATATCGCCCACTGTATGGGCATCATTATTGATAACAAGGGAAGCCTTGAATTCCCTGGCCAACGCTGCGACATGCCCGTTGGTCATACTATGGCCTTTGCGGGTTGTTATTTCCAAAGCCACGTTTTTTTCCGCAGCC
>JAQVZR010000193.1 GCA_028708105.1 Desulfoplanes sp.
ACTCCTTGCACAAGGCTCCTGGCAAAGGGCAGATCCGTCTGAGGGGGCGTTTCGCCGGCCTCTTCCTGGAAGTTGTCGAACGTCCTGTGTATGAATTCCAGGGTGGGGGCCTTTTCAAAGTGCAGGGCATAAAGAACTTGAAACGCGAATTGGCGTTGTTCTCGTCGTGAAATCTTAACCGTCATAATCTAAATTTGCTCCAGGACCCGGATAGATTCCAGGGTGGCTGCGGCCGCGTCCACGCCCTTGTTTCCGCCCTTGCTACCGGCACGTTCAATGGCTTGTTCCAAATTGTCCGTGGTCAGGATACCAAACCCGATGGGTACGTCAGTATCCAGACAGACCTGGGCAATACCCTTGGCAACTTCAGAAGCGACAAAATCAAAATGCGGGGTTGCGCCACGGATGACAGCCCCCAGGCATACGATGCCATCGTACGCACCGCTTCGGGCCAATTTTTTGGTTACCAGAGGCATTTCAAAGGCTCCGGAGATACGAACAATGGTCAGGTCGTCACGGCTGCCGCCGTTTCTGACGATATAGTCTACGGCTCCGTTTATCAGGCGGTCGACGATGAAATCGTTGAACCGAGCGGCGACAATGGCAAATTTAAGTCCCTTGGCATCCAGGTTGCCTTCGATGGTCTTGATATGATGCATGGTTATTCTCCAGCCCTTTGAGGTAATATGTAAATAAAAAAGTTACTTGGTTTGTTTTTTGGTGGTGCCCTTGTCCTTGAGATGCAGCAGATGCCCCATTTTTTCCTGCTTGGTCAGCAGATAAAATTCGTTCTCATTGCAAGGGGGAATCTCGATGGAGACCCGTTCGACAACTTCCAGGCCGTAGCCTTCCAGGCCGATGATCTTTTTGGGATTATTGGTCATAAGTCGCATCTTGGAAATACCCAGGTTGACCAGAATCTGGGCACCGATGCCATAGTCCCTGAGGTCCGGGGCAAATCCCAGTTCTTCATTGGCCTGGACGGTATCACGTCCCTGGTCTTGTAAATGATAGGCCCGGATTTTGTTGCCCAGGCCAATGCCCCGACCTTCCTGGCGCATATACAGAATGACCCCTTTGCCCTCGGCTTCGACCATGCGCATGGCCGTCTTGAGCTGGCTGCCGCAGTCGCAGCGCAGCGAACCGAACACATCGCCGGTCAGGCATTCGCTGTGTACCCGGACAAGAACGGGTTCGTCTTCTTCCCATGTGCCTTTGACCAGTGCAATATGCGTGTAATCGTCAATGTCGCTTTCAAAGGCCACGGCTTGAAAATTGCCGACACAGGTGGGAAGCTTGGCCTCGCTGACCCGGTAAACCAGGGAATCAAACTTGGATCGGTAACGGATCAGGTTTTCGCAGGTTACGATTTTCATATCGTGTTCTTTGGCAAATTCTTCCAGGGCCGGACGTCGGGCCATGTTGCCGTCATCGCGCATGATTTCGCAGATAACGGCGGCTGATTTAAGACCGGCAAGGCGGCAGATGTCGACGCTGCCTTCGGTCTGACCGGCACGGACAAGCACGCCTCCGGGACGGGCACGCAGGGGAAACATATGTCCCGGGGTGACAATGTCATCAGGGGTGACGTCATCCTGTACTGCCGTGAGGACTGTGGTCGCCCGGTCATAGGCGGAAATGCCGGTGGTTACACCTTGGGCAGCTTCAATGGAAATAGTGAAATTGGTGCCGAACTTGGACTTATTGCGCTGGGACATGAGGGGCAGGTCCAGTTTGTCCACCATCTCGGGGGACAGGGCCAGACAGATGAGGCCCCGGGCATGGGTGGCCATGAAATTGATGATTTCCGGAGTAACCTTTTCTGCTGCGACGCACAGATCGCCTTCATTTTCCCGGTCTTCATCATCGACCAGGATAATCATTTTGCCCTGTTTGATTTCCTTAAGGGCTTCTTCAATAGAACATGAACATGCATTGTTGGACATGATAACCTCGGATGTCCTTGAGGACTGGATTCTATAGGGTTTATTATAATGTATGTATCGACTGCGTTATGATCAGGCAGGCCAGTCTTGGAGCTGTAGGGATAACTTAGTGATAACTGCAGGTGCGCCAGCTTCAGACAAAAACACATAGACGCCATAGGACACGTTCTTTGGAAAAGGGATCGTTGTGCCGTTTGTTGCCTACCCTGTCACGCATAGAAAACATGGACTGCGGCTGGGTACCGAGGTGGTTTTAAAATCCGTGTTGTCTAAGAAAATGCATTGTCACTTTTGAGGGTTCCTTGTTGTCCTGTACTGCGTTCCAAGGCCTGGTCAAGCTCTGGACATATTTGCCGATGATGTCCGTTTCCATGTTGATCCGGGTTCCCTGGGTCCACCGGGAAACCGTGGTTTCTTTCTGGGTCGCGGGGATGATGTTTACTTCAAGGAATCCGTTTCCGCAATGATTGACCGTGAGGCTGATTCCGTCCAGTGCCACCGAGCCTTTGGAAATGACCTGGGGAGAAAAATGGGGATCAAAACTGATGCTGTATCTGCGGGATTCTCCTGCAGGCTGGATATTCGTGACCGTGGCCAGACAATCAACATGACCGGACACCATATGCCCTCCCAGACGGTCACCCATGGCCAGGGCCCGTTCGAGATTGACGGCTGCACCCACTCCCTGGGCACTGAGGTTGGTCAGGGACATGGTCTCGGAAGAGGCATAGACGGAAAACCAGGAGGTGGAAAAGGTTTCCACTGTTAGACAGGCCCCGTTTATGGCAATACTTTCTCCGGGAACAAAGTCTCTGAGGCGCTGGTCGGTCTGGACGCGCAGGCGTGTTTCCGTTCCTCTTTTTTCCACGGCCAGGATCTGGCCCACACATTGGATGATTCCGGTGAACATAGTTTTCCCCAAAAAAGTATAAGATGATTCGGCATAGACATAACGCAGGCCTCAAGCCGTGTACTGCCGGGTGGGGATCATGCGTTTTCGCCGGGCGCGGTGTTGAGCGGTCTGTTTCCCGTCTGTTGTTTCCCGGGACGTTGTTTGGGCCATAAGCGTATAAACAGGTCTTCTCCACATCGCGTAGCCTGGCCCAGGCGGAAGGGAACGGCATCGTGCATGGAGGCGATACTGCGCCCCGAGAAGCAAGATTTTCCCTGGGCATCTCCCAAAATTTTCATGGTCTGAAAAAAAAGTATTTCGTCTGCCAGCCCTTGGTCCACAAGAGACATGGCCAGCCGGCCTCCACCTTCGCACAAGGTGGCGTAGATTGAAAAATGGCGGCGCAGGTATTCAAATCCGGACGCGAGGTCCAGACCTGTTTTTGACGGGGGCAAAGGGAGAATATGACAGCCCAAATCTTTTAGGCGCAGGGCAGCAGACGAATCCGTGGCCTGGTGCGAGGTCCAGAACATGGTCTGCTCCGGCCGGTCGCGCAGAAGCTGAAATTGTTTCGGGTCTTCCGGAAGACGGGATGTAACAAGGATGGCCCAGGGTTGCGTACCGTGAAATCCGGGCATCCGGCAGGTCAGGGATGGGTCGTCTGCACGGAATGTCTCTCCGCCCACAATGATCGCACCCACGCGGGATCTGAGGTCGTGGACCTGGTTACGGGCTGTTTCTCCGCTCACCCAGGCCGAGTGACCCGTCCGGGTGGCTATTTTCCCGTCCAGGGTGGTGGCCAGCTTAAGATACGAGTATGGCCTCCCGTTCTGCTGCCAAAGGATAAAATCTGCAATCAGGTCCAGGCATTCCTGTTCCATAACACCGATTTCGACCTCAACGCCTTGAGATCGTAAAAAAACAGCGCCGCCGCCTTCCACGTGGGCGTTGGGGTCCAGCGTACCGATGACCACATGCGGAATGTTTTCCCTGAGGATGGCGCGGGTGCAGGGCGGGGTTTTGCCTGTGTGATTGCACGGTTCCAGAGTTACAAACAAGGTGCAGGTGGAAAGATCAATGCCTTGGGCGTGCGCGTCGGCAATGGCTTCCACTTCGGCGTGGGGATTGCCGCATCGGGTGTGCCAGCCAGAGGCCAGAATCTGATCATCCCGGACCACCACGGCCCCGACACAAGGATTGGGTGCTGTATGTCCCTTCCCCTGCATGGCCAGTTCAATGGCCCTGGTCATGGCCCGATGTTTTATTTCTGCATCCATGGGAAGGTGGTCTCCACAGGAAGAAGGGTGTAGGTGATCCCGGCCTCATCAAGCATTTCCCGGGCAAGCTCATCGGGATAGCCCTCGGAAAAATAGACGGATGTAATGCGGCAGTTAATGAGCATTTTTGTGCAGATCAGACAGGGCTGGGTGGTACAATAGAGTTCGGCTCCGGCAATATTCACTCCATAGGTGGCGGCCTGCACAATGACGTTTTGCTCTGCGTGCAGGGCCCGGCAGAGTTCGTGTCGTTCTCCTGAGGGAATGTTTAATTGATCCCTGAGACAGCCCACTTCTTTACAATGCTTGAGCCCTGTGGGGGCACCGTTGTAGCCCGTGGCCAGGATGCGCTTGTCCCGGACGGCAATAGCGCCCACTTTTCGCCGCAGGCATGTGGAACGTTGGGCCACGAGATAGGCAATCTGCATGAAATACTGGGGCCAGGGGATTCTATCGTCCTTGGGCAGGGGAACGTCGGGAGATATCGGGGAGTTCACAGTTTTATATAGGTTGTTCAGGTTGGTTGGATAGGAGATAAAGGATGAAATGGGCGTAGTGTACTGATCCGCATATTCCACCCTCTATCTTTGCAATGATTTGTTCAACAGTATTGTTACCAGGCAAACAGAGGGAACTGACGGGCAAAGGTTTCCACTTCTTTGCTGATGGCTGCAAGTCGGGTCTCGTTGTCAATGTTTTCTATGGTGGCAATGATCCAGGCGG
>JAQVZR010000194.1 GCA_028708105.1 Desulfoplanes sp.
TTGATCGGCCCCAACTGCCTGGGAATGATCAATATCGGGCACCAGGTAAACGCCTCCTTTGCCTCGGGCAAACCTCTTGCAGGGAGCATCGCCTTCTTCTCCCAGTCTGGAGCCTTGTGTTCTTCCATTCTGGACTGGGCTTTGGGAGAAAATATCGGTTTTTCTAAATTTATCAGTCTGGGCAACAAAGCCGTACTCACGGAAAGTCACATGCTCGAATATCTGGGGCAGGACCCCGACACCAAGGTCATCCTCGGATATATCGAAAATATCAGTTCCGGTACAGAATTCATCAATACGGCCCGGGAGGTCACCCAGAACAAACCGGTGATCATGGTCAAATCAGGAACCACGTCGGCCGGTGCCAAAGCGGCTTCTTCCCATACCGGTGCCATTGCCGGTTCCGATAACGCCTATTCCGCCGCCTTTAACCAGGCTGGGGTCATCAGAGCCGGTTCCATTGCAACCCTGTTCAATCTGGCCCAGGCCTTTTCACTACAGCCGCTGCCCAAGGGCCCCAACCTGGCCATTGTTACCAATGCTGGCGGACCGGGTATCATGGCTGCGGATGCTTGCGAAAAATCGACACTGAATATGGCCTCGTTACATTCCTCGACGATCAGCAGACTCAAAGAGGCTCTGCCTCCCTACGCCTCCCTGTACAACCCTATTGACATTGCAGGAGATGCCACCTCCACAACGTTTGGCAAATCTCTTGAAATTGTTCTCCAGGATGACAACATCCACGCAGTGCTGGTCATGCTCACTCCCACATCTTCAGCTGCTGATGATCTTGAAGGCATCACCGAAGCCATTATTCGGGTGGCCAAAACAACCGACAAGCCTGTTTTCCCCTGTTACATGGGTAAAAAACGAGTGTCTGACGGTGAAAAAATGCTTCAAGCCGCAGGATTGCCATGCTATACATTTCCTGAACCGGCCATTGAAAGTCTGGAAACAATGTACAAATACTATGAATGGCAGCATCGCACCAAGCCCACCATGGTCGATGTCCCCCGAGACAAGGAACGGGCAAGCAAGGTTATTACCGATGCCATAGCTCGTGGCGCCAATGAAATCGTAGAGTTCCAGGCCCAGGAAATCCTCAATGCCTACAACCTGCCCGTTCCAGGCACGGGTCTTGCCAGACACAGTGACGCGGCCGTGGCCATTGCCGAAAAAATCGGCTACCCGGTTGTCCTGAAAATTGCATCTCCTCAGATATCGCATAAAAGCGACGTGGGAGGAGTAAAAGTGGGTCTCAAAGATGCAGCAGCCGTCAGGGCAGCCTTTATGGATATCACATCCAGAGCCCAGCGCATGCGCCCGGAAGCAATCATTTCCGGTTGTCTGGTACAGGAAATGGCACCCCAAGGGGCTAAAGAAATCATTATCGGATTCAAGCGCGACGATCAGTTCGGTCCATTGCTCATGTTCGGCCTGGGAGGTATCTATGTGGAAGTATTGAAGGATATATCCTTCAGGCTGGCTCCACTGAGTAAAGAGGATGCGCAAAATATTATCAGAGAAATCCGGTCGTACATGCTTCTCAAGGGCGTCAGGGGAGAACGGTCCGTCAATTTCGAAGCCATCGAAAATATCCTGCTGATCATGTCCCAGCTTTCACTTGATTTTCCGGAAATCTACGAGGCGGAATTCAATCCCATTCTGGTCAATCAGGACAAAGCTGTTGTGGCTGATGTGCGGCTGTCATTGAATGTGTAAATGTATATACATGACCAAGGGAACAAAATAGATACCTCGCTCCCTTGGCCCATACCACACAATCGTTACATGACCCATCTTCACAGGATGTAAAACCATACGATGAACCAATGACCCCAAAGATATAGCCTATGACCAAAAACGCCTGACCAATCACCGTTTTTGATGTGCCTGGAATCTATTTTTTATGTACTATTCATACATCTTGGTAGTTCTGAGTAACCTCGCATTGATGCCCGAATCCACAAACATAACGCAAAGGGGGGCAGTATGATTGGACTCTACATAGGATCGACCACCGGATACGCCGGCAAAAACATGATTGCTCTGTCATTGGGCATGAAATTGCAAAAAGAAGGGCTCAAGGTCGGGTATATGAAACCTGTAGGAGCCGTACCCGGAAAAACAGGCGAGAAAATTGGTGATGAAGACGCTTTTTTTCTTCAGGAAGTATTAGGCCTTGACGAAGATCCGACCCTTGTAACTCCCGTTGTCATCACCCATGATTTCAAAATCAAGGCCCTGGCTGGAGAGTGTGGGGCTCCTATGCTCAAGATCAAGGAAGCCTATGACAAACTGAGTGCAGACTGCGACGTCATGATCCTGGGCGGCTCGGGGAGTTTTCTGCATTCTGGGAAATATTGCGGCGTGGACGGCCCCAGTCTGGTCAAAAAACTGGGCCTGAAAACCATTCTCATTGATCGCTACTCCAAAGAACTTAATTATGATTATCTCATGTGTGCCAAGGAGCAGCTCGGAGATTCTCTGGTTGGAGTCATCTTTAACGATATCCCCATCCATGTCATGGATGAGGTCAAAAACGTTATCGTACCTTTCCTGAAAAACAACGGGGTCAACGTTCTGGGAGTAATCTCTCCCGATCCCATCATGAAGGGGATCACCGTCAGAGATCTTTCCAACCGCCTCGGAGGCAAAATTATCTCCGTGAGCTCTAAGTCGGACAAGATTGTAGAAAACTTTCTTATCGGGACCATGCAGGTCGAAAACTTTATGACCCATTTCAAGAAACACAAGAATGCGGCCATCATTGTCGGCGGCGACCGGTCCGACGTTCAGCTGGTTGCATTGGAAGGCGGTGCCCCATGCCTGATCCTCACCGGCAACCTGTATCCCAACGATATCATCCTGACCAGGTCTGAAGTCCTTGGCGTGCCCATCGTCGTCGTGCGCGATGACACCTATACAGTGGCTAAAAAGATGGAAAATATTCAGGTGAGCCACAAGCTCAGAGATATCGTCAAGATCAACCAAGCCACTCAGATCATCAACTCCAGTGTTGATTTTCCGGCCATCAAGGAGGCCTTAGGAGTTTAGCCGGAACATAACCGGACCACTCGTCTCATACAAAAAACCCGTAAAGGGAAGCCAATGGGATTCCCTTTACGGGTTTTTTAGTAACGTATATCACCTTGTTGGATATCCTAATCCGAGTGGATAGTTACTGTACGACAATACTTACATAAACGTGTCGCAATCGCCTACAAAATCATTCGTCTTCTCATTGGAACCATTTAGAGTCTTTGGTCCTCATTCCCGGTAAAAACACAGAGGACCAGACCAAGACCCAATCCCCCGTATCATCCATTCATCCAATCCTCAAAAAATCTATCCACTATCGTCATACAATTATTCTCAATAAATTGTATTAACTTCGCTGTCGGACTGTGATACCGAATTTTCAAAATCCTACAATGTGACATATACTCAAAAGAGCCTCCTCATGACATGAAATCCCCTCCACGATCCCGCCACCCAAGCTTCGTTTACAACATTTATTGAACCAATCAGCAAAAGATCTTGCAGCATACCTTGAACATATATTGCCGGCTGTTTTTGATGACTGGTGGCAAACCGGAGTCATGAGTAAATTGTCCTACCAGCAACAGCAAAGGACCAGCCCCTCAGGGTTGACATCTTTGTCAGGTTTTGGATCTTGCGACTCTCCTTCAGGTACTGAATGGGAACTGGTGTGAAATTTCAAAAAAAGTACATCTGACGCATGAAGATCGCCATTTTGTCAAAGAGATGCAAACCATCCGGAACAAATGGGCGCATATAAACACGGAAGGATTTCCTTTTGATGACCGTGTACAGAGACCTGGATACCCTGCAACGATTTGTTTCCATCATTGAAGGAGATCAGGCCTTGATACAAAAAATCGGTTCAGCCAAAATTTCTGGTATACCAATCCATAATTGCAGCCAAGTACATAAATCCTCTAGTGAGAGGGATATTATCTGCACACCATACATGGTTTGCGTGATCAATGGTCCTATTTCTCAAGAAATAGGGAGAGATTTTGCGCTCGGGATTTTTATTTATGGTCTTTGGTTTGGAATAAAAAAATGGAAAGAGAAACCACAGGGTTTCCCTTTCCATTTTTTCGGCCACGATATAGGTGTCATCACACACGACAACGATGGACACACCAAGAACTTCAGACCTGGTCAGGATGATATTTTGGGATATAAGGTTGCCGGTGAGGATCAGGCATGGACCTTGTCTTCCAATGCAACGAACTGAACGTCGAACCAGTATGCCCTCCCCTTTTTGCATACGCCATCGGGATGCATCGGGAGGCGAACTCGGTCAGTACCGTTTACATCTTCGGGGGCTGAACCCCCTGAACAATACGATCAAACACGCCCTGCAGTTTGGAAATAGCAAGCCCATAATTGGTAATCGGCACGCCTTTCCGGACACAAAAATTGATTCTGCGAACCATTTCAGTACGGTTTAACATGCATGCACCGCAATGAACAACCAGGCTGTATTCTTGCAGATTTTCAGGAAAATCATATCCTGCAGCAAAATCAAAGGAGAGATTTTTCCCCGTATATTTTTTAAGCCACGCGGGAAGTTTTACTCGGCCGATATCATCGGAAACAACGTGGTGAGAACAGGCCTCGCCGATGAGCACCGTATCGCCATCTTTGAGGTGATCAATAGAAGCGGTGCCCGCAAGCAAGGTGGGGAAATCACCTTTATAGCGAGCATACAGGGTAGAAAAAGTTGTCAGAGGAATG
>JAQVZR010000195.1 GCA_028708105.1 Desulfoplanes sp.
AGGATTTGTGCCCATGCAATTGATATGATCAGTGATTAGCATGATCTCGCCGGGCTGAAACAAGGGATTCAACGCCCCGGCAGCATTGGTAAGCACCAACGTCCGTACCCCCAGTCCCGCCAGGACACGGGTCGCAAAACATACATCATCAGGAGAGTAGCCCTCATAAAGATGATTGCGACCCTGCAGAATCAAACAGTCCAGATTCCCCCATCTGGTAGCACACAGACGTCCTTCGTGTCCTTTGACCGTTGAGGGGAAAAATCCGGGGATGGATTCATAGTCAGCAGCATATGCAATCTCCAGTGTGCTGGTAAACTGATTAAGCCCGCTACCGAGAGTGATCCCCACCCTCGGACGGAAGTCCCGGGAAAATTTTTGTTGGAGATAAGCAACAGCTATCTGGACTTTTTCTCTTTTTTGCATAACAAATGGTCCTCATCATCACAGCACACGTCAGATTAAGACAACTATGTATCTCTTCATCGCACATACGTTTTATATGGGAAGAAGGCTCTATGGACATCGCAGCTTTTTTCGGCATTAGTATAGGTTTTGTACTGGTCATCGGTGCCATCTTTATGGGAGATGACACCGCAGTGTTCATCAATCTCCCGGGGCTGATGATTGTAGTCGGCGGAAGTTTTGCCGCCACCGGCGTCAATTGTTAAAAAAGCTGGCAACATATTCCCCTCTTTGGGCATGATCGGAACGCTTATCGGCCTGGTGCAGATGCTCTCCCGGTTGAGTAATCCCTCAGCCATTGGACCGGCCATGGCTGTTGCACTCTTGACTACCTTCTACGGCACCATTATGTCCACACTCATATTCCAGCCTCTGGCGGGAAAGCTCACAAGCAGAAGCTTGCATGAAAGCCTCCTGCTGAAAATCATTTTCAAGGGGGCCAGGTGTATTCTGGAGAACAATACCCAGCGGATTGTATACGAAAAACTATCTTCGTTTGTCCCCCCTCCCCAAGGAGAGACGATATGATCGATGAAAAGGATATCCTTGACGAAGAAGAGAACTCGGAATTGTGACGGACGACATTTGCCACTCCAACCACCCTGCTGCCCGTCTTTTTTTGTACTTCTGTATGCCATGTCAACCATACAATCTACCGTGCAGTCATAAAAATCAAAGAAAAAGACATAACGCCCCCCTTCAATCCAGCGGATACACCTTTCTCCATCCGGCATTGGTGAACGCCTTGTCGATGTAGATCATCGGTTGGAGGCAACGTTAGATAAACTGATTCTAGAAATCCAAAAACAAGTAATCACCTTGCAAAAAGATACGGATACCTGTGAAAAAAATTCTCAAGAAACATAAAATACTTATCGCCAATCGTGGTGAAATTGCGGTGCGCATTATTCAGGCATGTGTCAAACTGGGCCTGGATTTTGTGTGTGTCCACACGGATGTTGATCGCAACTCAAGACATTGTTCCCTGGCTCAGCAAATGGGTCGGGGAAAATCCCTGTACCGGATCAGCTCGTACCTGGACGCCAATGAAATCTTTGCCGTAGCCGACGCATCCGAGGCAACAGCCGTCCATCCGGGTTATGGTTTTTTTGCCGAAGACTACCGTTTTGCACGCAGAGCGGTTAAACGGCGACGGAAACTCATTTTTATAGGACCTTCATGGCAGGTCATCCGTGAACTCGGAGACAAGATCAACACCAAGCGTCTGGCTCGTAAACTCGAAATCCCCACGGTTCCCGGGTCCGATCGACCCATGACCGACGAAATAGAGGCTGAAGAGCTGGCCAAAAATCTTTTTGAGTTCCAGACAGAACAGGGCATTGCCAACCCGGTGGTTCTGGTCAAAGCCTCGGCCGGTGGCGGTGGCATGGGTATCGAAGAAGTCGATGACTTTGATAAATTCCGCTCGGTGCTGCGTGACATCCGCAATTATGCCAAACGTCAATTCCGGGACGAAGGTGTGCTTATTGAGCAGCGCATCTTTGATTTCAATCACCTGGAAGTCCAGATTGTTGCCGATCGCAGTGGCAAGCAGATCGTCCATTTCGGGACACGGAACTGTTCCATACAGAGTACCGGACGCCAGAAAAGGCTTGAAATCGCTCCCGGATTTGACCCAAAGCATATATCCTACGCCTTTAATGCCAAAAAAGTTATGGCCGACATCACAGAATATTCATTACGCATGGCCAAAGAAGCAGGCTATGATAATGTAGGAACGTGGGAATGGATCGTCAGTCCCACGGGCCACCCTTTTCTGATGGAAGTCAACACCAGAATCCAGGTTGAAAACGGCGTTTCTGCAGCCATCGCCCGACGCAAAGATGGTAAAAAAGTGGATATTATTGCCGAACAGATCCGTCTGGGACTCGGGGAGCCCCTGGGATACGCCCAAAAAGACATCTCCTTTGACGGTGTGGGGATCGAGTATCGGATTATTGCCGAAGATCCCGACACCGGCTTCGCTCCATGGGTCGGCAAAATCGAAAATTTTTCATGGGAAAAACAACTATGGGCTGATGTCCATACCCATGTTCCTCTGGATACTCCATACGAAATACCCACGGAATATGATCCCAACCTGGCGCTGGCTATTATCTGGGGCAAGGATCTTGAAGAAGTCAAAGCCAGAGGGCTGTCATTCCTCAACCATCTGACCCTTGAGGGTCACAATACCGCCGGCGAGCCCCTCAAGGCAAACGTCGACTATCTTAAAAAGATGACGGATACTATTCTCCAGTTCTAGTCATATTGTATTTCTACGATTCCGCCCCGGAAACGTATACCCGTTTGCACAACACTCAACCAAATGAGTTGTATGGATATAGAAAAACAAATTCAGGGACTCCAGAACCGACTTACATACATCAGGGATATTTTCGGATCTTCGGAAAATGAAAATATCCGGCTTCTGGAATCCAAGGTCAAAGAGTTTGTAAACAAACAACATGACCTGACTACCAAGGCAGCCGTCCGACATTTCCGCTCTCTGGAAGATCTTTTCACGTTTCTGGAAAAAAAACTGGAAGCCCAGCTTACGCCCATGGACAAGGTCAGAATCGTACGCCATCCCCAGCGGATCTGTCTTAAAGATATCCTAGAAAACGTCTACGATAATTACACCGAAATCGGTGGCCAGGATGAGTGCAGCATCGACCCGAGTATGCTCATCGCCCGGGCGTATATCACCAGACGCCGGGGGAAAAAAGTCCATTATCAACCGGTCATGGTTATCGGACAGGAAAAAGGGCATGGACAGGAATTCCGCAACGGAGGTTCGGTTAAACCCTGGGGAAATGCCAAGGCACTGCATTATATGAAAGTTGCCGAAACAGAAGGCATCCCCATCCATTCCTACATCTTTACCCCAGGATCATATCCCATTGAAGATTATCCTGGAGCGGCACAGCAGATTGCCAAGAATTTATATGAAATGGCGGGCATCCGTGTCCCCATCATCTCAGTCATTTCAGAAGGCGGGTCAGGCGGAGCTGAAGCCATTGGTTTGTCTGATATCCGCCTCATGATGTCCCACGGCTATTACTCGGTGATTTCGCCAGAAGGAGCCGCAGCCATCGAAGGACATCTTCATAACGGCATGCGCGCCAGCCAGGAGCTGATCAAAAAATGTGCCCGTCAGCTCAAAATGATGGCGGCAGACAACCTCGCCATGGGCACCATCGATGGAATTATCCAGGAGCCCTGCTTGGGGGCACGCCCGGATGATTATAATTTTTTTAAGCAGTTACGCCAACAAATGATCCGGTCCACCGATGAACTTGTCCTTGATGTCCGGGGTATGAAACTGTTGCGCAGGATGGCTCTGCGGAAACTCGACAGCGAGCAGGTTTATGTGCGCTGGGGGTTGACCACCAAGGCCAAAGATCGTCTTATCTGGCGCAGATATAAAAAATACCGCAAAATGACCATCAACGCCTTTAAGGACAAACGAGCGGTATGGCGCAAAGGATATGACAGTATTCATGATCTTGGCTGGGGGGTTTATTCTTTCTTCCGATACGATCTTTTTGCCAAACACCAGCGCAAGGTTTCTCGCCTGGCCGAAGATGTCCAGGCGGAATTCCAGGTTCTGGTAGACAGATCTGAAAAATACTGGCGGGATCGCCTCAAGGATAAGCTTCCTTTTTTCAAGCCCAAAGACAAGGAAATCAAAGAAGAACTGACTAGCCTTTCTTCCTGGGAAACCCGGCCCGAAGATGCCGGCTCCGGATGGACATATGTCAGCCCCCAGGCCAAAAGAGACCTGACTGTGACCTGCCCCAACAGCGCAACACAGGGCTGCCTGGACCAGTGGGCTCCGGACCTGTTTGATGAAAATGCCGGAGTATGCGCATTTTGCGGGCATCATTTTCCAATGGAATATGAATGGTATCTTTATAATGTCTTCGATCCCGGTTCCATCTTCAAATTCAACAGCCAGCTCGAAGCAGGCAATCCCTTACACTATGAGGGATTGGATCTAAAACTTGAAGAGGCCAAGAAAAAAACAGGACAAAAAAGCGGGTGTATGACCTTTGAAACACGTATCAAGGGCATTACCCTGAATGTGGCCATGTTCATGGCCAGATTCAGGGGAGGCAGTGTCGGCGCGGCAGAAGGGGAAAAATTCATCCGAGCCATTGAGCTTGCCCGCAAGCGTCATCTCCCCTTCCTGGCCTATGTCCATGGCACAGCAGGCATCCGCATCCAGGAAGGCACCAACGGGGTTGCTCAAATGCCCCGCTGCACCATGGCCGTACGACGCTACCTCGAATCCGGAGGTCTC
>JAQVZR010000196.1 GCA_028708105.1 Desulfoplanes sp.
GCAAGTTATGGCGCAGGATGATCTTGAACCTGCGGTTCATGATGCCCGGATCGCTGCTATTCGTGGGCACCAGGCTGAAGCTGCCTTGCGCAATACCATGGCCGGACGATTGGGGGATGCACTGCTTCCTGCCACCAGGCTGGCAGGCTTTAATTGGAAGATGAATGTCGCTGTGCTGGGGGGATTTGCCGCTAAGGAAGTTATTGTTTCCACCCTGGGCACCGCATATTCCATGGCCGACCTGGGAGATGACGAAGCCTCCGGGCTGGGACAGCGGCTGAAAGCCGATGCCCATTGGACCATACCGGCTGTCGTGGCCTGCATGGTGTTCATCCTTTTGTATGCCCCTTGTTTTGTCACTGTGATTGCCATGGCCCGGGAATCCAACTGGAAATGGGCGGCATTTGCCGTTATTTTCAATACATTGCTGGCGTACAGCCTGGCTGTTATTGTTTACCAGGTTGGATCGCTGTGGGAATGAAAAGGGGATGCTGAAGACCGGTTTGTCCACGGCTTAGTAGCCTGCAATAACATTATGCTGCCCTGCCTGCGTATGCATGGTTCTTGGGGTGATGCAGGGTGTGCCCTTTGACGAAAGAAGAAGAATTCGCTATGCCTAACTTTCATGCGGATAGGATGTTCGATCACTCTTGAAAGGTGGGGTATATGTTTCAATTTGCAGGGAAGCGATGCAGGAGAAAGGGGAGAAAAGGGCATGGAAAATGTTCAGGATGCCGTCTTAAAGCCCAGTGTGCCCTTTCTCTGGTAGCACCAGGTGATACGCGATTCGTGGCCTGCATGGAATCCAACAGGCAGCTTGTGAGCCACTTGGCGGCCATGGGCATCCTGCCGGGCACAAAGATTGATGTGCTCAGCAATAATGACAGCTCTATGGTTGTCGGAGTGCGAGGGGGACGGGTGACCCTTTCCCGTGAGATAGCCGAGGCTATTATGGTGGCTTGACCGGGTGTCGGATTCCTGTTGGTACGGCTTTGCCTGGATGGCCCCTGCAGGTAGAAGCAGCGTTCCACAATGCTTGTGGACAGGGGATAATCAGGCGTGATAGAGGTATTCTGTTCGTGTTGTCTGGGCAGAATGCAGAACATGAGGAACTGTATGTCCTGGGATACCATTTTTGTTTATGCGATCATTGGCGTTGCCGCTGTGTACATTATTTCCCGCTTTATCCGTAAAAAAGGGTTAGGATGTTCCAGTTGCCCGGGCAATTGCTCCGGGAAAGATTCCAGCGATGCCTGCAAGGTCTGTCCCATGGCCCCGCATGTTGTTAAAAAAAAGGACGATGTCCCCAAGTAGTTTGGGGAATGCATGCCCTCTGTTGATAATGGTCCGAACCAAGCGCACATGTTGTATGTGTGCTTTTTTTTTACATTGTGACCGAGCAGTCGTCCTTGGGTTTTCTGAGAGTGTCTAAAATGTAGGCATGTGTGATCCAGTGTGGCTATTTTTTATCCATGTATGGCTGGTACGTGGGACGGCTGGTATTTTTTTTCCTTTGGATCGTAACAGGTTATGTTTTGTGTTGGTGTTGGTTTGATTTTTGCTTATAACATTCCGGATTTATGGAGCTATCTTTTTTTTACGATGGTAAACGTTGCTCAAGGCATAATCAGCGTATTGCCAATACTTGGGAATGTTTTGTACACAGTCCCCTGCCCGAGCACTGATTGGCATTTCGGCAGATCGCAGATGTTGTATCTGCACAGGCCGGTAACATCTAAGGACCCTCATGCATACTCTGTTAGCTGTTTTTTTCTCAACCATTCTGCTTGTGACAACGGGATGTGCTCCTTTTGCACCCCCGGCGACAGCCCCAAACCTTCCCGACCTGCCATCCCGCTATTCCCTGTATCAGGAGGGGACGTCCGTCCAGGTTCCATGGTGGCAGGCGTTCAAGAGCGATGAACTCAACCGGCTGATTGCTCTTTCGCTGGCCGACGGCTTCAGCATCCGTCAGGCCTGGGCCAAGCTGGATCAGGCACGGGCCATGGCCGCCAAGGCCGGAGCCTCTCTTTATCCTGCCATTGACCTTGATGCGGGTTCTTCGTTTACCCGTGAAAGAACCCAAAGCAGCTCCCAGGGGACTCACAGTTATTCCACGACCAAAGAACATTCCCTGGGACTGGCCGGGAGCTATGAGCTGGATCTCTGGGGGCGTATCCATTCCTCTTTGGAGGCCGAACGGTTCACGGCACGGGCTTCTCTTGAAGATGTTCATACGGCCTTCATGACCCTTTCGGGGCAGATTGCAGAAAACTGGATTAAAATTTTACAGGTGCGCAACGAACAGGCGCTGGTCAAGGCGCAGATTGCCACCAATGAGACCTACCTGGAAGTGTTGGAACTGCGTTTCGACAAGTCTCTTTCCAGTGCCCTGGATGTACTGTAACAACGCGAAGTTCTTGCCCGTTCCCAGACGCTGTTACCTCCTTTGGAGGCTACGGAACAGGTTCTGCTCAATGAAACCGCCGTGCTTCTTGGCAAATCTCCCCATTTTGATCTTGGGCTGACCCAGAACGCCTTGCCCGCGCCTCTGTCTGTTCCGGCTGCGGGTATTCCAGCCGATCTCCTTGCCAACCGACCGGATGTCCGGGCTGCCGGACTCCGTTTGCATGCAGCCGAATGGGAAATAGCAAGCGCCAGGGCTGATCGTCTCCCAGCCATCACCCTGACGGCTCAGGCCGAGTATGCCAGCGATCAGTTCAATACCCTTTTTGATAACTGGCTGGCCAATCTGGCTGCCGGGCTGACCGGACCCGTCTTTGACGGTCATCGTCGGGCCGCAGAGGTGGACCGGGTTCGAGCCGTTGCCGAAGAACGCCTGGCTCTTTATGAACAGACCGTGATGCAGGCTGTCCGGGATGTGGAAAATTCCCTGGTCAACGGGGAAAAACAGCAGGCGTATCTTGATGCCACCCAGAAGCAGCTGACCATTGCCAAGATGACCCTGCAACAGGCCAAGGAACGCTATCAAAACGGTATTGTTGATTATCTGACCGTGCTTACCAGCCTGCTCAATGTGCAGTCCCTGGAACGCAGCCTTGTCCAGCGGCAGGCGGATCTGCTCCTGTATCAGGTGGCTCTGTCCCGGACCCTGGGCGGGAGCTGGTACACAACTATCGTACAGCGGGAAGGCAAAAAAGGATAATACAAAGGCGAGTGCTCCATACGTTCTTCGCGCTGAGGACGGGACTCAAAAAATCCTGTTTCCCGATTTGTAACGATACGCTGTCCTATGATGTAAATTATTTTTTTGCGTCCTGAGTTCTGCGCATTTTTTATACTATCCAACCGACGTCTCCTGACTACAAAGGACTGTTATGACCGATGCTGTGAAACAAGCCCATCCATGGTGGAAAAAAATAGCAGGCATTCTGGTGCCGCTTTTGATTATTGGTGCCGGTATAGCCGGGGCGAAATATTTCATCGACACCCGGCCCAAGCCTAAAAAGAAGCCGCCGGTGACCCTTGCTCCCCTGGTGAATGTTCAAAAAGCGATGTTTGCCCGTGAGCAGGTTGTGGTTCAGGCCATGGGCACGGTCGTTCCGGCTAGAAAAACCGTGTTAAATCCCCAGGTTTCCGGGGAGGTGATAGCGGTTTCTCCGGGATTTATGCCCGGGGGCATTCTGACCAAGGGTCATCTCTTACTAAAAATCGATCCCCGTGATTATGAGCTGCAGGTCCGTCAGAAAAAGACGGCACTGGTTCAGGCCCGGGCGGCCCTTGCCCTGGAACAGGGGCAGCAGGACGTGGCCAGAAAGGAATGGACTCTGCTTCGCGGGTCGAAAAGTATGGATTCCAAAGATGCAGCGTTGGCCCTTCGTGAACCCCAATTGGCCCAGGCACGTGCGAAAGTGGACGATGCGGCCCTTGCCCTTGAGCAGGCTGAGCTGGACCTTGCCCGTACATCGGTACCCGTTCCTTTTAACGCGTTGATTCTTGAGAAAAATATTGACCTTGGGGCCCAGGTATCCACCCAGACAACAATTGCTACCCTGGTGGGCACAGACGCGTATTGGGTCGAAACTTCTATCCCCCGGGATCGTCTTGCCTGGATTGTCATCCCCAAGGCCGGCCATGGACAGGGAAGCCCGGCCGTTATCCGTTCGTCTTCCGGTGAGACCATCCGTAGCGGTCGGGTGGTCCGGCTTCTTGGAGATATTGAAGCCGAAGGCCGCATGGCCAGGATTCTTATCCAGGTTGAAGATCCTCTGCTTTTGCAACAGAAAAATTCTTCCTCCCAGCCTCTGCTTTTGGGGGAATATGTTCGGCTGTCCATTTTCGGTAAGGTTCTGGAACATGTGGTCGCCATGCCGCGCGATGCATTGCGTGACGGCAATACTGTCTGGATCGTCAAGGGGGATGATACCCTGGATATTCGTTCTGTGGATGTTGCCTGGCGGGATGAACAGGTTGTGTATCTTTCCCAAGGGGTTGAACCTGGAGACCGGATTGTGCTTTCAGACATTGCCGCGCCTGTGGCCGGGATGGCCCTGCAGGTCAAAAAATCCGATAAGTCTGCTCTTACCAGGACACCTGAGGGGCAAGGGAGTGTGACGTCATTATGAGTGTTCTTTCTCCCGCACAAAAAGGTCCCATCGCCTGGATGGCCGGTAATTCCGTTGCGGCCAATCTGGTGATGATTGTCTGCCTGGTCGGCGGTCTGATTGTGGGCAGTCATATCAAGCAGGAAGTTTTCCCTGAATTTGATATGGACATGGTCAGCGTAACCGTGGCCTATCCCGGTGCCAG
>JAQVZR010000197.1 GCA_028708105.1 Desulfoplanes sp.
TCTGCTTGCCGGGCATGTTGAAATGTCTTCCCGTGCAGTCCTGCAATTTCACGTCAAACGTGAAGGGACGGTCATCTATCAGGGTAAAGCCGTCAACGACCTGGTTATAAACCGTGGTTCCCTGGCTCGGTTGGTTAATCTGAGTGTCAGGTTCGGTGGCCAGCATCTGGGGGATATCCGGGCAGACGGAGTGATTGTGTCCACGCCGACTGGTTCAACGGCCTACTCGGTTTCCGCTGGCGGGCCCCTTGTGTATCCTGATCTGGATCTTTTTGTTTTGACCCCCATCTGTACGTTTTTGCAAAATTTTCAGCCCATGGTTCTTCCCTTTACCCATCCCTTGTTTATCAACGTGCAAAAAAACAATGCGGATGTTTTTTTGACCTTGGATGGCCAGCGCGGGATCGCTTTGCAGTCGGATGATCAGATCGAAATCATCAAGTCCGCAACGAGCTTGCAGCTTATCCATTCCAGACATGCCTCGTACATTTCAAAACTCAAGGCCAAAGGATTTATCCAGGATTGCCCATGACCACTTTGCCCCAGTTTGATTCAGCGACAGAACTTTTTTTTGGAAATGATCCCTATTTGGATGCGTGGCTTTTATATTTTTATACTGAGAATAATATTGAGTACGCCGTCAAACCTGATCTCAATGCCTCGCCCGAACAGATCCGATTCATGGTCGATATTGATCCGAACCAGGTTTTTGCTCCCTGTTCTGACTGGATGCTCAAAAATCTTTTGGGTACGGAGCTGACCCCGTCATTGTTGGAAGAGTATCGTTTTGAGTGGCGGATGCTTGTCCGTCTTGTCCGGGACAATATCGATGACAAGTATACGCGTAAGAAAATTCTTTCCCTTTCCAGACATAAATTTCGCGATGTCCTGGCTTCCACCTTTCTTATCCCCTCCCGTTTGCTCAAGCAGCTGGTGACCATTTTTCTTTCTCAGTGTGCCATTGAAGATCCCATGCGGGAGGAAAAAAGGTTGATGAACAAGCGCGCCAATGATTTTATCTACAGTCAGGCATTTAACTCCTATCTGAGCGCCTGCCCCTCATCCACGTTCGGGTGCCAACGTATTCAGGATCTGCGTTGGGCTCTGGATATTCTGGAACTCAAGCGTCTTTTCGGTCTGTCTGTATGTAGTACGATCTGGGACACGGAGATGAACAATCTGGACGCTCAGCGGTTTTGTGCCGAAACAAACGGCTTTGATACAAATTTTGATAATGTCTTCAGATCGCTCCTCGGGAATCAGGTCGTGGACCCCCTGAGAATTTTGTTTCTCCCTGATACCAGCGGAGGGATCATGTTCGACCTGCTGATTATCAAATCTCTGCTCCGCCAGGGGCATAAGGTTATTCTGGCCTTGAAAGAGAGCTTTTATTTTGAGGCTCCCACATTCTGGGACAGGGAGTATGACCCTTTTTTGGCCATGGGACTGGGCGAAGCTGTGTTTTTAGCCGACAACGAGGTGTCTAAGAATAAACTGCTCAGAACTCTGAGAGAAAATTCTTTTGTTGTCATCTCTGATGGTACCCGTGAACGGCTTAATCTCTACCGTACCAGCGTGACCTTTGCCCGATCATGGAAGGAATCCGATCTTATTATCGCCAAGGGGTCCCGAAATTATCGGCGTTTGCTCCTTAATACCCATGCCTTTACCCGTGATATTATTGCATATTACCGTACATCTGAAGGTTCTTTGGAATTTCAGTTTAAAAAACGTTCACCCCGTGTACTCAAAATTACGGAAAAACAGATCCTGGCCAAGGCTGAAAAGATCATGAGTGTCATGCGTCGGAAGCGGTCCGAAGGCGAATTGGTCATGTTCTACAGCGCAATCATCGGCAGTGTTCCTGGGCAGTTAAAGATGGCAAAACGGGTGCTTAATACGTTTGTGAGCTATCTGCGAACCAAGCTGTCCGGTGCCTTGATTATCAATCCGGCAGAGCATTTTGAAGTAGGTATGGACGGTGATGACCTCATGTATCTGTGGGAAAAGGTCCAGCGCAGCGGGCTTATTGATGTCTGGAGGTTTCAGACCGTCACAGATATTGAAAAAAGTTTTGAGCTCATGGGGGAAAGTGTCCCACCTGTCTGGACAGGTAAGGATGCAACTTTTTCCACGGGGTGTACCAAAGAAATGCATATTGCGTTGGACGTGCAGCAAAAGCACCCTGAACTGCAGATTATCGGTCCGAGTCCTGAAAAATTTTTTCGTAGACGGGATTATGGGATTGGAAAATATTTTGATTCCTCACTGGACAAAGCCTGAGAGAAATAGCGGACACCTCCCTGGCTGGCTTAGGTGCAGAGGTGGTCTGTGTGCGGGAAATTGGAGGCTGAACGCGGAACATAGGACGGCAACACCTCGCTGGGCGAATACTCGTTAGGCGTGATTACTCAGGAGATTGTGGCGTTATGCAGGAAGAATTCCAGAACATCACAAGGTTTATGACCGACTTTTCCCGGCTGTATGTCCCTGTGGGGGCTGTATTGTGCCGTATCCGTTTCCGGGCAATACTGGAGGTTCTTGTCCTGATGGGTCTGGCGGTGCTGTTAGGGTGTCAAAAACATCGCGCGCCCCAAATACAGCCTCAGGGGATAGATCTTCTTTTACCCGCAGTTTCGGAGCCGTCGCTGGTGCCGGAACCGGCTCCTGAAATGCAGGATGAGGAACCTCCCGGGTATGTTCGGCTCTCCCGGAAACAGAAAGATACCATGCTCGCCAGTTTGTCCCTGCAGCGGCAGAAAATGGGATCATGGAGTGATCTGCGGTCTTCTCTGGAACGCAGTCTTACGTATCTGCGATCAAAGCCTGCAGACGAACCTGCAGTGCAGAGTGATGATCTGACATGTTCCTGGGGTGATCTGAAAGCCACCGTCGGGGAGCTTATCGCTCTGCTGCCAGAGCTTGATGCCCATCCGGATCGTCTCAGAGATGATTTTGACTGGTATATGCTCAATCCGTCTACGCTGATGACCGGCTATTATGAACCACTTATTCATGCCAGCCCCGCTCCCTGTCCGGAGTATCCTTATCCTCTCTACGGTCTGCCCAATGATCTGCAAGTGGCTGACCTGGGGACGTTCCATCCTCGCTGGGCAGGTCAGAAACTTATTTATCGTATCGAAAATGGAAAAATTCATCCGTATCCCAGCAGAAAAGCAATTGATTCAGACGGGGTACTTAAAGAGCAGGGCGTTGAGATAGCCTGGGTTCGGGATCTTGTGGATGTTTTTTTCCTCCAGATTCAGGGCTCGGGGCGGCTCATTTTCCCCGATGGAACCGTCCGCCATGTGCTGTACAATGGAAAGAATGGACGTCGCTATGTTTCTTTGGGCCGGGTTCTTATCAATAAAGGGTATATGTCATCGGATCAGATGAGCATGCAGGGTATCAGAACCTTTTTGAAAAACCGGCCTGAAATGGTGAAAGACCTGTTAAATACTAACCCCAGCTATGTCTTTTTCAAACTTGGTCATGACGGCCCCTACGGAGCTATGGGAGTGCCTTTGACTCCTCTGGTCAGTATGGCGTCCGATCCGGCTCGGGTACCCCTGGGGTCGGTACTCTTAAACAGCGTGACGCTGCCAGGCGCGGAGGAGGGGCTTCCTCCCATTGTGTTACTGGGTCTGGCTCAGGATCATGGCGGAGCTATCAAGGGGGATCATCTGGATCTGTTTTGCGGAGCAGGGGAAACGGCAGCATTTCTCGCCGGCCATATGCAGGAACAGGCTCGTGTGTGTATCCTGGTGCGGACAAAAGATGAAGCAGACGTAAAATGATAAACGGGGAGGATTTCGTTCCCTTATGGATAGATGATGGACACACAAACGAATAAAATGGAGCTCAAAAAAGAGCTGGAACAATGTTGGCAGGCCCAGTTGGAAACAGTTGCCTTGTGGCACAAAAACCTTCCGGAGACCCTGGAAGGATCTGGACTGCGTGAGCTTGTACTGCAGCAGCATCTGCGTAATTTTACTCTTTGGCATGTTGAAGATCGGGCCCGCCGCAAAGATGTTGATGGAGCAATCATTGCCCGCTGCAAGTATGAAATTGATACGTTGAACCAGCAGCGTAATGATCTGATCGAACAGGTGGATACCTGGCTCATCAAGCGCATCCGGACTTTTCTTCCGGCCAATGCTCTGGCTACGTACAATACGGAAACCATTGGCAGTGCATTGGATCGTCTGTCTATTTTAAGTCTGAAAATATTTCATATGCAGGAGCAGACGGAACGTACGGATGCGGGCGCAGCGCATAAAGCCGGCTGTATGGATAAACTTGCCATTTTACGAGAACAGCACAGGGATCTGTCCCACAGTGTTCTAGAACTTGTTGATGAATACGCCGCCGGGACCAAACAGCCCAAGGTCTATTTCCAGTTCAAGATGTACAATGATCCCAGCTTGAATCCTGAGCTGTACACCCATGAGATGTCTTAGCCCCGTGGCATGAGACCGCCTTTGGGATCACCCATGCTCTGTGGATGTTCCCGTGGCCGTATATTTTTTTTGAGAAAGTATCTCCAAGGAGAATGAGAATGAGCGCTTATGAGGTTGTTATCGGACTGGAGGTGCATGCCCAGTTACGCACCAAGTCCAAAATATGGTGTTCCTGTTCGACACAGTTTGGGGCAAAACCCAATGCCAACACTTGTCCTATCTGCACAGGGATGCCCGGCACGCTTCCTGTTTTGAATAAACGGGCCGTGGAATATGCCGTGAAAATGGC
>JAQVZR010000198.1 GCA_028708105.1 Desulfoplanes sp.
TAATTTGCACTTTTGTTTTCCGTTTGTTTTCCCTTGTATTTTGACTGTGGAACAACATTTGGGTAGAAATGAATATTGGATACCATGAAAGAAACTGGCATAGAACCGATCTTTACAAGGCAAATTGAAGGCGTATTTTTGGCCGCCACTCTGGACACTCGACACAGCCGTGAGGAACTGTTCCCGGTCTCTGTAAGAGTTACGTACAAAAGGAAAGTGTGGTATTATCGCACCGGTATAAAATTGACCCCAGAGGCACATCTTCAGGTCTTGCGATCCAAGGGGGTGAGGGGTGAGTTCGCACAGATAAAAAACCGCATTGAAAAAATTTTTGATAGGGTTGCAGGTGAAGTGATTTCCCTATTAGAACAAAATATGTTTTCCCTCGAAGCGCTAAAATCTCTATTAAGCAAACGAAACACCCCAAGCGATACCACATTACTTGATTATTGGTTGGACTATGCTGAGACAAAAAAGGCAGCGCAAACAAAAAATCCATTTATTTCCGCCGCCTCATCGTTTTATAGGTCATTGGGGTGTGAGGTCCGAAGGATAGAAGAAAGAGATCCACACGCAAGAAGAAAGACCATTGTGGGAGCCTCAACAAAGATTCCTCCCAGAGATGTGACCATCGACATGATTCAGAGTTGGATTATTTTCATGGAAGAGCAGGGAAATACACTGGCCACTCAATCTTTTTATCTCAGAGCCTTTCGTGGAGTGCTTTATGAGCTACAAAGGAATAGACTGATTAGATCCGTTCCAAAGTTCAAAATTCCCGAAGGAGAGCGACGCCAAGATGATTTCCTTACAGTTCCCGATATTATTAAAATCAGGGATTATCCGGATGGACCTAACAAATGGTCAGCAGATTGGTGGATCATTCTTTACTTGTGCAATGGTTCAAACCTAAGAGATCTGGCAACCCTGGAATATGATGAACACTACTTTCACGACAATGAACTTAGTTTCGTGAGGGCAAAGACCAGGAACAAAAAACCGGTAAGGGTATTCATTCCGATTATTCCGGAATTGGAAGATCTTCTAAAAAAATACGCTGCCGAACCGAAAATGGGGCAACGGGTTTTCCCGCAAATACTTCTGAATGCTCAGACCGAAGCGGCAATTACCAATCGGGTGCATGACTTTAATGCTGATATTCGTAATGGCATGATCAAGGTTTGCCGTGATCTGAATATCAGAGCTGTTTCAGCGTCAACAGCAAGAAATTCATATATCACTACATTAACGTGGCACATGGTATCTGATGCCTTTATTGATGGAATGGTTGGGCATAGCAACGGGAAAAACATTCTCAGGGGCTACCAGGGGATGGCTTCACCTCGTAAGCGAAGGGAAATCAATAGTAAATTATTCATTGATCCAGAATCATATTAAAAATGGGAGGGGAGTAAAATGACTACGGATGAAAGAATTGAGAAGTTACATGACTTTTTCACAAAGGAAATAAAGTTAACCAGCGATGGATGGACGAGGGACTATTTCTCCAACGAAGAATTGCTGGAAAAATCATATCTCAGAAGCAAATATAGAAGCATCAATGATTTTGTTGAGAATGAGAAAAAGAGGCTTGCTAAAGACAACCAAGATCTTCTAAATGTGGATGGCTACATCGGTACGTTACAAAACAGACTGTTAGAATACCAGCACTTCCTGTTTGATTTTAAGGTAGATCCAAGAAGGAGATTTTTACGCTATATTGACCCGGAAATAAAGTACTATTACAAAAGGGTGATAAGCGATAAGCCCAAAAAATCTTTTTACATACAGGCAGATGAAGAATCTTCTGCAAAATTATATCTGAAATATTTGACTGATTATCACGAACAACAAGCTCGAAGATATGTGGAATCGAAGGTTAAGACAAAATGGTTAATGGAATCCATGATGAATAATCTGGAATATTATAAAGAGGAACTGGTGAGTAACAACAACCTGGGCCGAATCTCAAAGATCCGAGAGCTTATTCAAAACAGAATCATTCTTATTAAGGACAGAGGATTTAGCAATGATACTATGGGCCCAATCTTAGAATCATTCAATGATCTTAAAGAATTGTCGGATCGTATTTACGAAAGAATAAATACTACTCAAATCAACTATTATCAGTTGGCGATGGAATTGAAGCCATTTGTTGAAGGTGATGTGCTTCCCGAGGTATGGCAGAGTGTGATTGAAAAGAAAGTCATTCCTCCCGGGAAAAAATGCATCACATTAAAAAAACACGGAGCCAAGGCAAACGCATGGAGGTTCGGAGAGGTGTTTGGCTTAAACCGTATACAGCTTGAATCGGTCTTTGGACTGGAGCTTGATCTTGGGTCCAATCGCTGCGATAGGAATGAATCTGCATTTGGTAGAACAATCAATAAGTATAATTCTAAACACAAATAAAAAAAATATGCATCGCTAAACGCAACATCAAAAAACCAGTAGAACGCAGGTCAAACAATGACTTGCGTTTTTCTTTTGTCAGTGACAATAAAAATAGCGCAATAAAAGCGCAACACCTTCATTTTTTTTCACTTGACAGTCTGTCAGGGAAGTTTGTCCTTTGTGTTAGAAACGTAAAAAAAGGATGAAAAGCAATGGGACACATTAAAAATGAAAAACGGATTTTGCGGGGTATCTCTGCCCTGGGTGAATATCTTGGCTGCGGTTACAACTCGGCATGGCGCATCGCCAATGAATGTAAACTTCCACAATGGAAAATAGGCAAAGTCTTTTGTTGGGATGCGGACCAAGTGGATGAAGCTTTGGCAAAGGGCATTAAACTTTAAGATAATGTACATGGATTATGTGTAAAAAAGAAAGCGCCCTGCCAGGCGCTAAAACAGATGATGAACACGGCATCAAAGATGAGCAAAATTCTGCATATAAACAAATTAACAGCAATGTAGCACGTACTTTACAGTCAGCCGCCGAGGCGTGCCAAAGATCAAGTATCGGGGCGATTTTTGAGCATAAGAATCTTAAGTTAACGAATAGTCCCGATCCACTTTCCGGCCTGAGAAAACTGGCGGCAAACAGGGAATGGAGATTGGAAAAATGCGGAAACAAGATGTCCGATAAACAACGGGAAATTCTCTTAGATGAACTTTCCGATATTCAGGAGGCAATCAATGTCCTGGATGAACAGAAATACGAAGTTTGGGGCCTTGTTTATAGCTACTTAAAGCAACTTCCAAACGGGCTGAGTGCTGCAATCATTACCCTGCCCCTCAGCATGAGTGGACAGGGAATCGCAACCATAGACCTGATGACCAGGAAGGCCCTAATCTGTGTATATCCGGAGGAGGCGAATTAGGTATGATAGACAGGGAAGTTTTACAGAAAATAGGAGCCGGCAGAATAGAAGAACTGACAATGGAGGACCTTGTGCGGTATCATATGTCTGTTTCAGATGTATATGAAGGTCAATCTTCTCTCTTATCATACAAAGGGAAACGCTTCCTGGTTAAAGGGGATATAACAGCTATTAAAGGCCGGGCAAAAAGCGGAAAAACGCACTTCTTGGCGGTACTTATAGCTGCAATACTCCGGGGAAGTTATGCCGGATATCAGGTCATGGAATTCAATCTAAGGATTTTGCATATAGACACCGAACAGGGTATGTTAAATTTCCAATCAGTCATTAAAAAAGCCCTCAGACTGGCCGGATTACCGAAAGATCGGGATTGTGAAAGATTAAATACATATAACCTCCGGGAACTATCAGCTAAAAATCGTATTCAGGCGGTGGGTATGTTAGTTGAGGCTTATTGTCCGGACGTGCTTATTATTGACGGGGTGCGGGATCTTCTCAGTGACTTTAACGATATCGGCCAAAGCTCCGAGGTGGTTAATTTTTTGATGGCCATTTCAAAGCAGAAAAGGTGTGCCATAATAACCGTATTACATGAAAATAAGGCTGACAACAACATGCGGGGACATTTAGGAACTGAACTTTTAAATAAGGCAAGCGAGGTTTTTCAGGTACAAAGATCCGGGGATGATGAAAGGTCATTTTACAAGGTAACACAAACAGACACCAGGAACCTGCCAGTTGAGGACTTTACTTTTACTATGGGGGAAAACGGGTTGCCGATTGAGGTTGTCATATCCCCCCAGTTGAGTGTATCGGACAAAAAAGAAATCGAGATCGGTACAAACATGAGCGAGATCCTTCGAACAAACGATGGAATGACATACGGCAAGCTGAAGGATCTATACATGGAGCGTTTTGCGGTTGCTGATCGTACAGCCAGAAACCATATAAAAATTGCTCAGGATAACAAAGTAATATTAAGGGATGAAAATGGACTATATCATAAAAGAATTTACGTTTAATGTGTTAGGGCAAAAGGCAACCCCCCTATATAGGGGGGATTGCCCTATTGCCCTAACCCCTATAAATTATAAAGTTTTGCCCCGTAAATACCCTATGATTGCCGTGAATTTGCCGTAAAAACAACAGGCAAATGGAAATTTGCCCTAAGCACAAAAAAGACAGATGCAAACGACCTTATTTCCACTAAAAGAGGTGCAACGATCCCGGTACAAAAAACCGGGCCAGCCCTCAGCCAATGACCTTACCAGGTTAATCCTTCGCTGGGCCAGGTCCAGAGGATATTTTGCCTCCAGGATCAATAATGTGGGAATATATGATGTCAAAACAGGCCGATATAGAAAAAGCCACACAAAGCAAGGATTCCCCG
>JAQVZR010000199.1 GCA_028708105.1 Desulfoplanes sp.
GACCCTGGAAACGACATCTTGGACTACAAGATGCTGCACTATACTGACTAGAGTCGGGGCGACCAACTGGTCACCCCGACTCTATGTCTGCAGACTTTTCTAATCTGTTTACGCCAGAATAGTTGCCTTGAGCTGTTTGATCAGATTGTCCACGGTAAACCCGTAGACTTCTTTGAGCACGCTGGCCGGGGCGGAGGCGCCAAAGTGATCCAGCCCCAGGACGGTTCCGTCCAGACCGACGTATTTATACCAGAGATCAGGGCTTCCTGCTTCGATGGCAAACCGTTTGCGTACGGCGTTGGGAAGAACCGTTTCTTTGTACTCCGCACTCTGCTCATCAAAAAGTTCCGTACAGGGAACGCTGACCACCCGGATTTTTGCCTCGGGCAGGGCTTTGGCTGCTGCCACGGCCAGATGGACCTCGGAACCGCTGGCCAGGATAATGGCCTCGGGCTGTCCATCGGGGGCGTCTTCCAGAATATATGCGCCTTTGGTGACCCCTGTGGAGATCTGGGGATGGGTCGTCAGGTCCATGACAGGAAGTCCCTGTCTGGTGAAAATGAGCACAGAGGGCCGGTTTTCCTGATGCAGGGCAACGTCGAAACAGGCAGCGCTTTCCACGGCATCGGCGGGACGTAAGGTCAGCAGATTGGGGATCAGTCGCAGGGAGCTGACGTGTTCAACTGGCTGATGGGTCGGACCGTCTTCGCCCACGAAAAAAGAATCATGGGTGAAGATGTGCAGCGTTGGGATTTTTAGCAGGGCGGACATGCGGATTGCATTACGTTCATAGTCGGAAAAAACCAGAAACGTTGCGCCAAAGGGGATTATTCCGCCATGGAGCATCATGCCGTTCAAGATAGCACCCATGGGAAATTCACGGACTCCGAAGCTGAGGCTGCGACCAAGAGGGTTGTCTTTGCCGAAAATGCCGGTGGTTTTTCTGAAGTGCACGGTCTGGTTGGAAGGGTCCAGGTCGGCTGAGCCACCCATCAGGGTGGGCAGCTGGTCGATAAGGCTGTTCAAGCAGGCCCCGAATGCCTTGCGTGTGGCCATGTCGGTACCGGCCTCAAATTCGGGCCAGGTGATGGAACGCTTGGCAGCTGGAGTATGTATTTCGTCCCACAGGTCGGCAAAGTCGGGGTCAGCTGCTTTCTTATCGGCCAGGTTCGCGGACCATTGGCTTGCAAAATCGGCCAGCATGGGAAAACGTTGTCTGAAAAAAGAGACCACGTCTTCGGGCAGATAAAAAGATTCGTTTTCGGGAAGGCCCAGCTTTTTTTTGGTGGCTTTGATTTCTTCAGGTGAGAAGGGGGAGCCGTGGGTTGTTTCACTGCCTTCAAGAGTGGCGCTGCCTTTGGCCATGGTGGTGTGCCCGATGATCAGGGTCGGGCGGCCGGACTCGGCCTGCGCTTCGTGGAGGGCTGCCCGGATTTCGTTATGGTTCTGGCCATCGATCTCAATGACGTGCCAGCACATGCTTTCAAAAAGCGCTTTGTGATCAGTGCAGTCGGCTCGTGAAGTAGGCCCGGATAATTGGACGTTGTTGCTGTCGTAAAAGGCAATGAGTTTACCGAGCCCCCACTGACCAAACAGGGCCGCACTGCCAAGAGCCAGCGGTTCCTGGAGGTCGCCGTCGGACACCAGGACATACGTGTAATGGTTGGTGATGTCGGCACCGAGTTTGTGGCGCAGAAATGTTTCGGCCACGGCCATGCCGCCTGCCATGGCAAATCCCTGCCCCAGAGGTCCGGTGGTGGCTTCTACGCCGGGCGTCTGATCATGTTCGGGGTGCCCGGGGGTTCTGCTTTCGAATTGTCTGAAATTTTTGAGATCCTGAATGGTCAGCAAACCACTGAGGGTCAGCAGGCTGTACTGGAGCATGGATTCGTGCCCGGGAGAAAGGATAAACCGATCTCTGTTCCACCAATTGGGATTGTCCGGGTCAGATCGTAAAAATTCTTTAAACAGGATATATGCGAAATCCGTCGAAGACATGGCTCCGCCCGGATGGCCGGAGTTGGCTTTTCGGGTTGCGTCCATGATCAAGCCCTTGATCACGTTAACGGCCTTCATGTCCATGGTCTGCCCGGTCTCTGTGGTTGTACTCATTAAATGATCCTTGCTTTATTAGTTTTCAAGCAGTTTATGGTCTTCGGGTGAGAAATTACCCTGTTACGTTGTTGCGATGTTTTGAAATCCTCGTGTACGACGTGTGGGCCCACTGCGGTTTCACAACGTTTTCTGTCTCGTATCCGGGCAATTTCTCGCCCAAACACAGCACGCATCAAAAAAATGTCTATTCAAAGTGAATGCTTAGCGAGTTTGCGAGGTTGACATCCCTTACACTTCTTACGCTGCAAGGTTTGTATCTGTCCCATGTTCAAGCTTAAGCAGTTGGTTCCATGAGGGAAAGGCGTCTTTGATGTCTGCCGCCTTCGAATTCATTGTTTAAAAATTCATCCACAATGGCTCGGGCGAGGTCAATGCCCAGAACGCGACCGCCGAGGCAGAGCACGTTGGCATTGTTGTGTTTTCTTGTCATACGGGCCAAATATTCATTGGTGCACAGTGCGGCTCTGATCCCGGCCACTTTATTGGCAGTCATGGACATGCCGATACCTGATCCGCAGACGAGAATACCCAGTATATTTCTGGCGAGGACTTCCTTGCAGAGGGCCTGCGCATAAACAGGATAGTCGCAGCTGTCCAGTGACTTGGTCCCGACATCAAGTACGTCAATGCCCTGGTCCTGGAGATAGCTCTTGAGTTCCTCTTTCATTGGGAATCCTGCGTGATCGGAGCCGATAACGATGGTTTTCTTGGTCATGGTTTTCTCACAAAAAAATGTGTTGGTGGTTATGTGTATGAAACAGCGTACATGCCGCAAAGAAGGTAGAATATTTGAGATATCTGGTTTGAAAAAGTTAATGGTTGTTTGGGAAAGGGTGTTTTCCTGGCTGCTGCGTATCCGGGAACCAACCGTTGCTGTTATTTTTGCGTCCGCCGGGCAATATAGTCCTTGCGGGAGGACACGAGTTCGTTTTCCATATGTTCGATTTCTTCCTTGAGAAAGGAAATCTGCTTAATGGACATCTCGGCCTCAGGATGTTGGGGATCAATGGGTTTTTTCTGCTCCAGAAGGCCGGTAAAAAGTTTGCCGATAGCCAGATATTCTTCATTCAACCGTTTGCGCAATTGTTTGATTTCCCAACGTCTGAAGGCACGGATGAAAATCCATTTACTTTCACTGAAGACAACCTGCCAACCTGTTACCAGATTGCATGCCATGGCCTTGAAAAAAGATTTTTCCTGAAATTCCTGCGTACTCGTATCCATAAATCTACCTCTTTTGGTTTTGTGAACCGGAATCAAAAAATTATTTTAGGGTATGTGCACCCGAATATGTACCGGCCTTTTTTCCCCCTGTGGAGGCTTTTGGGATGCGTTCATCAAGGCGGATAATCTCGGTATTGTCTTCAAGGGAGATAGCCAGATCTGTAGCAAAGGTGCTGGAAGTTATTGATTTTATACGCAGGGTAGCCCTGGTGTCATCCTCCATGGTCATGATAATTTTTTTGCTATACGGGGATGATTCCTGGTAGTCAAAAGACACTGTCCAGCCTTTTTTCCCATAGATTTCGATGACCCTGGCCTGGGCATCAAGGAGTACTTTGGATATCCGGCTCCTCGCAGGAAAAAAAAGATAGTGTTTATCGTTTTTGGGAGTACCCGCTACGGGATCAGGGGGAAGCACCGAGGCGATATTTCCCTGAAGCACCTGGGCCAGTTCCTTGAGATCAAAAGGGCTGGGAAAACCGAGGCTACGTGCACCCGTCTTGCCGTCCCGGGCGAGATAAAGCCGGTTTTCTTCCGGGAGATAAGCCTGCCAGCTGGAGGCATCTTCCCGCCACACGGAAATGGTCCGGCCAATACCCGCTTCAAGGTCCATGCGGATGGGATAGTCCAGATCACCGTACAGGCGCATGATGACCCGGTGTCTCTGGCGGGCTGATGTGTAGTTGATGCTGGCGCGGATAGCGAACCCACGGATTTTGGGAAGGGCGGTCTGTTTTTGGAGAAATAATGTCCACAGGGTGTCCTGATGCGGACGCTGGACCGGTTTTTGGGGTGCGCATCCGGCAAGCAGGCTCAGAATCACGCAACACAAGAGACACACCGTGCCATATATGCAGAAATATGCTCGTCCCGGATTGGTTCGGTGAGAAAATGTGTTGTTGGATGAAATAGCGCTCATAGACAAGGCATTAAAGACGTTGGAATTTGAAAAGGTAAATTATGTTGAATACTTTTCTCTGAGCACGTCATCGTCCCAATGGCACATCGTGGCCCCCGCCCTAGTTCAGGGAGGGGCTGGGGGAGGGTTTCAGGATTGTTTTTTTCTTGAACCGTTTGGCATTGTTTATCCCTTTTTTGGCTTCTTCCTGTTTCCCTAATGCCTTGGCGATAATACCATAATGTTCCCAGATGGTTGGATCTTTCTTCGCCAGGGTGACAGCTCTTTGGATTGCTTGCCATGCCTTGTCGAGTTCGCCTTTTTTGTAAAAAACCCAGGCCAGGGAATCCAGGTAATAGCCATTCTCCGGTTCTGCTTGCAGGGCGTTTTTGACCAAGACTTCAGCCCTGTCCAGATTTTTTTCAAGCACGGTCAGTGAATAGCCGAGGTAATTGAGGGC
>JAQVZR010000200.1 GCA_028708105.1 Desulfoplanes sp.
CCACCGAAGAGTAGCTTAAACACATCTCTGCCCACGCCCTGCAACGAGGCGCGGGCAGAGAACAAACTGCGTATGCCCCCTGCGCACTGCGCACTTTTCTTTAGAATATAGGAGTCTCCACATGCCTGCCTGTCCAGCAAAGCATCTGCGTTTTACTCCCGAAGACATCCGGCAAATCCAGCTTGAACGGCTGCAAGCAACCCTGCACCGTGTCCGGCGGCGGGTGGCTTTTTACAAAAAACGATTCCAGGACATGGGGTTCAATCCAGACCAGTTTGGATCATTGGAAGATCTGCGAAAACTCCCTTTTACCACGGAATCAGATCTCTCCAACGCCTATCCGTACGGCATGTTCTGCATTCCCCTGCGGGATGTTGTGCGTATCCATACATCCACAGGCAAGGGTTCTGAGCCCATTGTCGTCGGCAATTCGGAACGCGACCTCAAAAACCGGGCGCGACTTCTGGCCCGTGTCTATGAGACCATCGGTCTGGATACGGAAGACGTCTTCCAGATCACCCTGCGTTACGGCCTGGGCACGGGTGCCTTTGCCTTTCATGATGCAGCCCGAGAACTGGGGGCGTCCACCATCCCCGCCTCTGTGGGCCGCACGGACAAACAGCTCAAGATCATGCGCGATTTCGGGACCTCCTGCCTTATCGCCACCCCAGGCTATGCCCGGATTTTACTGGAGGCCATGGAGAAACAGAATATCACCCCGGCCATGCTCAGGCTCAAGGCCATTCTGCTCACAGGGGAACCGTGCTCAAAATCTCTGGCCGCAGAGCTGGAACAGGGATTTCAAGCACCTGTCTATGATATCTATGGACTGAGCGCCGTATGCGGACCGGGTATTGCGGCCCAATGCAGGGAACAACAGGGGCTCCATGTCCAGGAAGACATGGTCTATGCCGAAATAGTAGACCCCGAAACAGGAGCTCCCGTTGCAGACGGCCAATGGGGCGAGCTGGTCCTGACCACCCTCATGGAAGAGGCGGTTCCGGTCATCCGCTATAAAACAGGTGACCGGGCCAGATTTCTGCCCTCCCCCTGTCCCTGTGGGAACACCTTCCGCTGCCTGGACCACATTTCCGGACGCATTGACAACGTGCTGATCATCAAGGGCATCAATATCGCGCCGGAAATGATTGAACGGGTACTTTTTGATCATTTAGGCACCCGGGTTGTATGGGAAGCCGAAATTGTCGGGCAGGGGAAAAGACAGGAACTTGTCGTCCGCATCGCCATCACGGAAGACCTGTTTTTCGACCAGATGAAACGTCAAAGAGCCATGGTGGATACCTTGCGCCGGGCCTTTGCCCAGTGGATAGGGGTTACTCCCAGGGTCCTGCTTGCGGAACCGGCAAGTATTAAAAAATAAATTTTTCCTGACGGATCAGGACATTGAGTCCACATAAAAGCCCCCTTTTCCATTATTCCCTGGAAAAGGGGGCTTTTATGTGGACTCAACAGGAAAAAAGCATGTCTTTTTAACCATATACGCCAATGAATAAGGGACGATTATACTTCAGGAATATAACCTAAAATATTCAACAACATAAAGATATATAATAATTTTCTTTGAAAAAATATGTCCTAAATTCTTGTCATTAAATGTCTTTATTGATACAATCTATCATAATATTTTTGACCACGTTCAAAAGACGAATCCGCGTCGTTGAACACGACACCAACTGATACCTCAAAACCGGCCAAGGTCGGTCTGGTGACCACGGGAAGTGAAATCTATCGTGGCCGGATTACCGACAAATTCGGTCCGATACTGCAAAAAAAATTTTCCGATCTCGGATCAACCATCACGAACCAGGTTTTCGTCTCGGATGACATGGCTATGACAGTAAACGCCATCCACTCGTTTCTCGACCAGGGCGTGGACCTTGTCGCTGTCACCGGAGGCATGTCCGTAGATCCTGAAGATCTCACCCCTGCCTCCATCCGTGCGGCCGGAGGAGAAGTGGTTACCTACGGTTCCCCGACATTTCCAGGAGCCATGTTCATGCTCGCCTACATCGGGAACACGCCCGTAGTCGGCCTTCCCGGGTGCGTCATGGTACTACCGAGCCAGTATTTTCGACCTGGTTGTACCGCGTCTGCTGGCCGGTGAACAGGTTACCCGTAAGGATATCGTGGCCATGGGACATGGCGGATTCTGTGCAGGGTGCTCCGAATGCCGTTATCCCATCTGCCCTTTTGGCAAAGGGGTATAGTTCTTTCGGTACGCATGCACCTTACCTCGTTCTCTACGGCAGAGGCGGTATGCTCTTTGTACGGGTTACAGCTGCAGGTTCAAAAAAAATTATTATTTCGTCGTCTTCCGGCATTGGGCCACCTTGCTTTATTCAATTTCATTTTTAGAAGGAGAATACCATGATTTCCAAAACTCTTTGGGTCAACGGGGTGGAAAAACGCCTTGTTGTCGATCCCGAGGCCAGACTGGTTGATGTACTCCGTAAAAAGCTGATGCTCACGGGGACCAAAATCGGTTGTGGCAAAGGTCAATGCGGCGCCTGCAATGTGATCATGAACGGAAAATTGGTCCGTTCATGTATTACAAAAATGAAAAAAGTTCCGGATCAGGCCGTTATTTCGACCATTGAAGGCATCGGACAACCCGGCCATCTCCACGCTCTGCAGATGGCATGGATGGTTCATGGCGGTGCCCAGTGCGGATTTTGTACGCCCGGGTTCATCGTCTCAGCCAAAGCTCTTTTGGACGAAAATGCCGATCCAACCCGTGAAGACATCCGTACATGGTTCCAGAACCATCGCAATGCCTGCCGCTGTACCGGGTACAAACAGTTGGTAGATTCCGTCATGGATGCCGCCAAGGTCATGCGCGGCGAAATGACCATGAAAGAACTGGCCTACAAGCTTCCCAAGGACGGCAAAGTATGGGGTTCCTCAATGCCCCGGCCTTCCGCCGAAGCCAAAGTCACCGGTACATGGAACTTTGGTGCTGATGTCGGCCTGCAACTGCCCGATGACACCCTGCAAATTGCCCTGGTCCAGGCCGAAGTATCCCACGCAAAAATTCTTTCCATCGACACCTCCGAAGCCGAAAAAATGGAAGGCGTCTACAAAATCATCACCCACAAAGACGTTCCCGGTAAAAACCGGGTCAGCGGCCTGATCACCTTTTCTTCCAATCTCGGCGACGGCTGGGAACGGCCCATTCTGTGTGACGAAAAAATCTTTCAGTACGGTGACGCCATTGCCATGGTCTGTGCCGACAACGAAAAGAACGCCCGTCTGGCCGCAGCCAAAGTCAAGGTGGAAATTGAACAGCTGCCCGAGTACATGAGTGCGCCCGAAGCCATGGCCGAAGACGCCATCGAGATCCATCCCGGCACACCCAATGTCTATTTCACCCAGAAACTGGTCAAAGGTGAAGATACTGCGCCCATCTTCAAAACAGCCGACGTGGTCGTGGAAGACAATTTTTATGTCAGCCGTCAGCCCCACATGCCCATTGAACCGGACGTAGGCTTTGCGTATATCAACGAAGAAGGGAAGCTGGTCATCCATTCCAAATCCATCGGTCTGCATCTGCACGCGGCCATGATCGCCGAGGGCATCGGCATTGATCTGGAAAATATGATCATGATCCAGAATCCCACAGGCGGCACCTTCGGCTACAAGTTCAGTCCCACCATCGAATCTCTGCTGGGTGTGGCGGCTTTGGTCACCAAACATCCGGTGTTCCTCGGCTATGACTGGTATCAACAACAGACCTATACGGGAAAACGTTCTCCCTTTATTACCAACCTGAAATTCGCCGCAAACAAGGAAGGAAAACTCCTGGGCATGGAATCCGACTTTTTGGTAGACCATGGTCCTTATTCCGAGTTCGGCGATCTGCTCACCCTTCGCGGAACCCAGTTCATGGGCGCAGGCTATGATATTCCCAATATGCGCGGCCAGGGTCGGACCATCTGCACCAACCATGCATGGGGCTCCGCTTTCCGCGGATATGGTTCCACCGAAGCCGAATTCCCTTCCGAAGTGCTCATGGACGAACTGGCTGAGAAATTGGGCATGGATCCTCTGGAACTGCGCTACATCAACTGTTATCGTGAAGGAGCCACCACCCCCACAGGTCAGGACCCCGAAGTCTACTCCCTGCCGGAGATTATTGATACGGTGCGCCCCAAATACCAGGAAGCCATGAAGCGGGCCAAAGAAAATTCCACCGATACCGTTAAACGGGGCGTGGGTATATCCATCGGCGTCTACGGCTGCGGATTGGACGGCCCGGATACCGCTGCCTCGGATATCCAGCTCAATGAAGACGGCACAGTGACCGTATTTACCACATGGCATGACCACGGACAGGGTGCCGATATGGGCGCACTTTCCATGGCCCACGAAATTCTACGACCTCTGGGACTGACTCCCGAACAGATCCATCTGGTCATGAACGATACCAGTAAATGTCCCAACGGCGGCCCCGCCGGCGGCAGCCGCTCTCAGGTGATGGTAGGTCAATCCATCAAGATCGGCTGTGAAATGCTTCTGGACGGCATGCGCAAGGCAGACGGCTCCTTCCGGACATTTGAAGAGATGAAGGCCGAGGGAATCGCTCTCAAATATAATGGTGTATGGACAGCTCCGGCCAAGGCATGTGATGAAAATTCACAGGGCAGCCCCTTCTCC
>JAQVZR010000201.1 GCA_028708105.1 Desulfoplanes sp.
CTTTTCATGAGTCCAGGCCCGGATTTCCTGGGCCGGACGGGTGTTGCAGATCCTCGGGCTTCCCACAAAAGGCAAACCGTATTCCTCTGCCGTGTGCCGGAATTTTTCGAGCATCCCATTGATGTCCACATGAGGATCTCCGATAAATTTCTCAAGACTCATGCCTTCTTCAGGAATTTCTTGGTGCAGGGGCAAAGCCCGCCAGATAACATCAATATCATATTCCAGGTGCAGCTTCTCAATACGCCCGGTACTGAGATAACACCACGGTCAGGTAAAATCGGAAAAGACTTCCAGTTGGGGCTTAGTATTCATGGTCTTTATCCTGAAAAGTTTAGATAGGTGTGCAAGGGTACACGAACAATCCTGATACGTTCCGACTCCAGGCGAGGCAATAAAAAAATCCCGGCCAACCGTGGAAGTCGACCGGGATTTTTGTTCATCTTTAGACATCATCTGCGTAACAATCCAGCACATTGTTTATGTATACAACTCACCATTCGCATACAATGATTTTAATTGGTTTAATTTGGTTCATCCGGGTAGTGCGTATTTAGTGCGTATTTCTTGTTTATCAGGAGGTTGAATCCTGGCAAAGGATATGGCTTTGGCCCCGTACAAAAAGTAAGGTCATTCCGGAGAGAATATTTCATGCAAATACTACCATCCTCGCTGAGAGCACACATGAGTCCCCCACCCTGGTCAGGGCGAGGCAAGGGGCGGGGCGGGTCATCGGTCATTTCCGCTATCCTGAAACCCTCCCCCAACCCCTCCCTGAACTAGGGCGGGGGGCCACTATGTGCCATCTGGATAAATAACGTGCTCACAGCAAACCATGTGACACACGCTGATTTTTTAGATTACAACATCTTTAAAAAACTATTAAAATACGCATTTGCCGGATGAGCCGTAAATTCTTCATACTCATTTCAATTCAATTCACGCGAATGGTGAGATACAATTTTGAAGCACGTCACCATTCCCGTAGGGGCTCCCCCCCGTGGGTGCCCTTTTCGGATAACACCACCAGTCTACGGATTCTGAACATACAAGGGGCGACCAGCTGGTCGCCCGGCAACCGCACAGGTCATATACCACGTACTACCAACTGCGCACTGCAATCTTAAATCTTAAATCGTATATCCTATATCTTTTTTTCTTCATTCTTCTGTTCCAACACCAATCCCTGATCATTCACTCCAATAACCACAGTACTGTTCTCAAGGAGATGCCCGGCGATAATTTCTTTGGCCAACGGGGTTTCAATATGTGCCTGAAGATACCGATGCAGAGGCCTGGCCCCGTAGATCGGATCATAAGCCTCGGTGGCAATGAATTCACGGGCCGCGTCGCTCAATTTCAGACCGATCTTGCGTTCTTTAAGACGTCCACGCAGATCTTCCAGGAGCAGATCGATAATTTTTTTGATCTCCTCTTTGAGCAGCGGTTTGAACAGGACCACCTCATCCACCCTGTTCAAAAACTCAGGTTTGAAATGCCCGCGCAGGGTTTGCATCACCTGTTCACGCACCCCTTCCCTGAGAGTACCTTCGGGCGTAATCCCTTCCAGCAGAATCTGCGATCCCATATTGGAGGTCATGATAATAATCGTGTTCTTAAAATCCACGGTCCGGCCATGACTGTCCGTCAACCGGCCATCATCCAGAATCTGGAGCAGCACATTGAACACATCGGGATGGGCCTTTTCGATCTCATCAAAGAGGACAACGCTGTATGGTTTGCGCCTGACGGCCTCGGTAAGCTGCCCGCCTTCATCGTAGCCAACATAGCCTGGAGGCGCTCCAATAAGCCGGGCCACGGTATGTTTTTCCATATATTCGGACATATCCAAACGGACCATATTTTCCGAAGTATCGAACATGCTGCGGGCCAGGGTCTTGGACAACTCGGTCTTGCCCACCCCAGTGGGACCCAAAAAGATAAACGAACCAATGGGCCGTTTGGGATCTTTCAATCCGGCACGGGCACGTAGAACGGCATCAGCCACAGCAGTAACCGCCTCATCCTGACCGATAACCCGATCATGCAGAATATCCCCGAGTTTGAGCAACTTTTCCCGTTCACCTTCCATAAGCTTGCTCACCGGAATATGGGTCCACTTGGCCACGATATGGGCAATATCATCCGGCCCGACCTCTTCCTTAAGCAGCCGGGTTCCTTCGTCCCCACATCCAAGGGCTTCCTGTGCCTTGAGCTCTTTATTCAACTGATTCAGGCGCCCGTATTCCAATTCTGCAGCCTTGTTCAAATCATATTGCCGTTTGGCCTCTTCAATGGCCAATCGGGTCTGTTCAATCTCCTTTTTGAGATCCTTGACCCCGTTGATGCTCTTTTTTTCCTTTTCCCACTGGGCCTTGCGTACGGTCTGTTTTTCTCGGATCTCGGCCAGCTCCATCTCCAGGCGCTGCAACCGTTCCCTGGAAGCGGCATCGGTCTCTTTTTTCAAGGCTTCGCGCTCAATCTCCAGCTGCATCATTTTTCGATTGAGTTCATCCAGTTCCGCGGGCAGAGAATCAATCTCCGTACGGATCATGGCCGCGGCCTCGTCCACAAGGTCAATGGCCTTGTCCGGAAGCTGTCTGTCGGTGATATAACGGTTGGACAGGGCAACGGCATTGACCAGAGCGCTGTCACTGATGCGCACACCGTGGTAGACCTCGAACTTTTCTTTGAGTCCTCTCAGAATGGAAACGGCATCCTCCAAACTGGGCTCATTCACCATGACCGGCTGGAAACGTCGCTCCAGAGCTGGATCTTTTTCTATATATTTTCGATATTCATCCGTAGTCGTCGCGCCGATGCAGTGGAGTTCTCCCCTGGCCAGCATGGGTTTGAGCAGATTCCCTGCATCCATGGCTCCTTCGACCTTGCCCGCACCGACAATGGTATGAATTTCGTCGATGAACAGGATAATCCGCCCTTCGGACTTCTGGACCTCCTTGAGCACGGATTTGAGACGTTCTTCAAATTCTCCCCGGTACTTGGCCCCGGCAATGAGCGCACCCATATCCAGCGCAAACAGGGTTTTATCCTTAAGCCCTTCGGGAACATCCTCCTTAAGAATACGCTGGGCCAACCCTTCCACAATGGCGGTCTTGCCCACCCCGGCCTCACCAATAAGCACTGGATTGTTCTTGGTCCGACGGGAAAGAACCCGGATACAGCGTCTGATCTCGCCGTCCCGGCCAATCACCGGGTCCAGACGCCCCTGTCTGGCTTCGTCCACCAGATCCCGGCCATATTTTTTCAAGGCGTCGTAGGTTTCCTCGGGATTGGCCGAGGTCACCCGCTGATTGCCACGCACCTCGCTCATGGTCTGGAGCATGCGGTCTTTATTCAGCTTAAATTGGGCATTGACCCGGCCAATGGCCGTACCCGGTCCTTCGTCCAGGAGGACAAGAAAAATATGTTCGACACTGACATATTCATCCTTCATTTCCTTGGCCAGATCCTGGGCCTTGAGCAGGATGGTATTCACCCGTTGACTCACATAGATATTCCCGGGAGTGCCCCCGGGCGTACTGACTTTAGGCCTGCGTTCAAGTTCTTTTTCCAGGGCCAGGGCATAGGCTTTGGGATCATATCCGGCTTTTTCCAACAGCACGCCTGTCAGCCCCTGTTCCTGGGTCACAAGAGAAATAAGCAGATGCTCGGCATCAACTTCCTGGTGCCCGAAACGTACGGCGATATTCTGAGCACCGGCTATGGCTTCCTGAGATTTTTGCGTGAATTTACTGAGATCCATTATCTACCTCCCATGTACGGGGATATCACAAAGAATTGTTGTGTCCTGATAACCAGAACAAACAAAAAAACACCATGTTAAAAAAGCCTTACCTGAAAGCATGCCACCGAACAAACCCATATTCAGGAACGGAGCCGCAGATCCCGTACTTCGTGTTGCAAAAACTCCACCCGGCTTAGCAGATCAACAATAATGGTTACTCCCACCACCGTCAGATCAAAATCCCTGTACAGCCGGGCTGCTTTGCGGATACGCGGGATATCCCGAACTTCGAACAGATATTCATCCTGGGCTGTTTTTTCAGCACACACCCAATCCATATCTACAAATTCTCTAAGAATTTCAGGTCCGATATGCGTGCTTTCCACACATTGATCCCAACAAATCTTTGAGGATTGAACAGGAGCGGAAGCCTGTTCGTGTTTTGCCAGTTTTGTAGAATCCATGTTTTGTGTTCCTCCAATTCCTGATTCAGTGGGCAACGGATACGGGGACACCTCTATGCGAGCGCAATGTTCAAAACAACTTTCAGTCACGGGGGCTAAAATCTGATTTTTCGGCAATCTGTTTCCACAGGATACGTTCTTCCTCCGAAATATTTTTAGGTGTTTTGATAACCACCTGCACCATCTGATCACCCTGCCTGGCCCCACTGCCAAGCCCCCTGCCCTTGATCCGCATTTTCTGACCGCTGCTGATCCCGGCAGGGATATTCATTTCAATAGTGCCGTCCAGCGTGGGCACCCGGGCCTTTGTTCCGAGGACTGCTTCCCAGGGAGCCAAGGGCAGTTCATAGAGGATCGTGGTTCCATCGACTTTGAACTGCGAACCAGGGGCGATCCGTATCTTGAGAAAAAGATCACCGGAAGGACCCCCGCCCGATCCCGGATTCCCCTGAC
>JAQVZR010000202.1 GCA_028708105.1 Desulfoplanes sp.
CTCAATCCGATTATGGTTGACGGCATAGGGATGTGCGGGGCATGCAGGGTAACCGTTGGAGGAAAAGTTCGGTTCGCTTGTGTAGATGGTCCGGAATTTGACGCCCATGCCGTTGATTTTGATGAGCTGATGCTCCGTCTGGGTTCTTTTCGCAACCAGGAGCAGGTCTCCTATAAAACCTATTGTACATGCCATGGCTAAAAAAACAAAGATCAGAGCACGTGTCGACATGCCCATGCAGGACCCTGCAGAGCGGCGTACGAATTTTGAAGAAGTCGCTTTGGGCTATGACAAAGAACAGGCAGTTATGGAGGCTTCTCGCTGTCTGCAATGCAAGACGCCCACCTGCCAGAGCGGCTGTCCTGTGGAGGTCGACTGTAAAGGGTTTATCCGGTCCATTGTTCAGGATGACATCGAAGGTGCCTATGCACTTATCAAGGCTACTAATAGTTTGCCTGCTGTGTGCGGCCGGGTTTGCCCTCAGGAACATCAGTGCGAGGGGCATTGCAAGCTTAATCCTACGGGCAAGCCCATTGCTATTGGACGCCTGGAACGCTTTGTAGCCGATTCCTATTATGCCAAAAATCCTTGCGACGCCCTCACTGGTCAGGACACGTGTGCCATGCTGCGTGACGATATCCGCGTGGCGGCCATTGGCTCGGGACCCAGCAGCCTCACTGTGGCCGGATATCTGGCGGCCAGGGGTATCAACGTGACCGTCTTTGAAGCCCTGCACGAACTCGGCGGGGTGTTGACCTACGGTATCCCTGAATTCCGGTTGCCCAAATCCATTGTCCATACCGAGGTGGAGAATCTCAAAATGCAGGGCGTGAAATTCAAAACCAATTGGGTTGGCGGCAAGACCGTGACGATCGATGAACTTTTTGAACAGGGGTATAAGGCCGTTTTTATCGGAGTCGGTGCAGGTCTGCCTAAATTTTTGAATATTCCAGGCGAAAGTCTGATCGGGGTCTATTCGGCCAACGAATTTTTGACACGGGTCAATCTGATGAAGGGATACCGTTTCCCGGACGTTGATACTCCTGTTCCGATGGGTTCACACGTTGCTGTCTTTGGCGGTGGCAATGTGGCTATGGATGCCGCCCGAACGGCTCTGCGTCTGGGAGCTTCCAACGTGAGCATTGTCTACCGTCGGACCAAAAACGAAATGCCCGCGCGGTTGGAAGAACTGGAACATGCCCTGGAAGAAGGTGTGTGTCTGGAATGTCTGGCCCAGCCTCTCGGGTTTGAAGGGAATGATCAGGGTACTTTGACCGGCGTCCGTTTGCAGCGGATGGAACTTGGCAAGCCTGATGCCAGTGGGCGGTGCCGCCCCTGCTGTGTTGAGGGTGAAACCTATATCCTCAAGGCCGATCTTGCCATTTTGGCCCTCGGGACCGGACCTAATCCGGTGCTGCTGGATGCGACACCCGCATTACAACGTACACAATGGGGCTATATCCAAGGTGATGAACAAACCGGTGAAACCAGTATCCCTATGGTTTTTGCCGGGGGGGATATTGTGACCGGATCTGCAACTGTGGTTATGGCCATGGGCGCCGGTCGCAAAGCCGCGAAGGTCATTGCTGAGAGATTGCTCGGAGATGCATAATATATGGGGCATGTTGTAGGAGTTAAATTCCGGAAACAGGGACAGATCTATTATTTTGACGCACGTCCTTACGTTGTCCAGAAAGATGAATCCGTTATCGTGAAGACGGAAGAAGGCATAGGGCTGGGCCGTGTTGTTGACCTGCGTACCACCCCGCCAGCCGGGGTATTGGAAAAAAATTTGAAACCCATTTTTCGTCTGGCTACGGAGGATGATCTCCGCGACCAGAAAGAAAACCTGACGTTGGCCGATGAGGCCTTTACATCCTGCCGGGATTGTATCGTCACGCACAACCTGGAGATGAAGCTAGTTGACGTGGAGGTCTATTTTGATCGCAGCAAGATGGTTTTTTATTTCACTGCACCTGGAAGAATTGATTTCAGGGAACTGGTCAAGGATCTTGTCCGGGCTTATCGTACTCGGATTGAACTGCGTCAGATAGGAGTGCGTCATGAAACGCAGATGCTCGGCGCTGTGGGCAACTGCGGGCAGGTCTGTTGCTGCCGCAGATTTTTGCGCAAGTTTGAGCCGGTGACCATTAAAATGGCCAAAGATCAGAATCTGTTTCTTAATCCGGCCAAAATTTCAGGTGTTTGTGGCCGGCTCTTGTGTTGCCTGGCCTACGAAAAAGATACCTACGCTGATTTTCAGAAACGTATTCCCAAAATGGGCAAAAAATTCCAGACATCTCTGGGGGCCATGCGCACGCTGCGCAGTAACCTTTTTCGGGATTCCATCGTAGTGATTACGGAGGACAACGAAGAACGGGAAGTGTCTCTGGATGAGTGGCAGGAAATCGTATCCGGAAAACGGATCGAACGCTCTGTGAACATACATGTGAAACCCAATGCCGCCAAGGGCTCCGCGTCTGTTGTGGTCCAGGAGGCAGACGGATGCCAACCCGCACCCGTAAATCAAAGGCGTGACCGGAATCCACAGGTCCCGGGAGAAAAAGCAAAAAATCCGGTCAGACCTCCCCGCAGCAAGGATTCCCGCCCCGAGGATTCCCGTTCGCGAGATGCCAGGAAACAAAAGAAGTCTCCCCCCACAACAGCTCCATCGGCAGAGAAAAAAAAGAATGATACCGGAATGCCAGAGAGTATTGATAGCCCTGGGAGCAAGGATGGAACAGCCCAGAAACCTGGCAGCAAGCGACGTAAACCTGTCAGAAAAAGACGGCCCCGTAAAAAAACGGCCCCACAAAAAACGTCCTCCAGTTAACCTGGGGGAAAGAGTGTTGATCGGCCTGACTTCATGGGCCTTTGTGTCTGTTGTTATTTATTCATGTTTGAGCTGAAAAGGAGAAGTGGCTTTGGATCCGTTTTTTATTTCAACGCCTATCTATTACGTAAATGCCAGGCCTCATCTGGGACACGGGTATACAACCATTGTCGCGGACAGTCAGAGCCGGTTTCATCGTTTGAATGGGGACACGACGTTTTTTTTGACTGGAACGGATGAACACGGGGACAAAATCGTCCAGGCTGCAGAAAAAAATGGCCAATCCCCTCAGGAATATGCTGACCAGATCAGTGGATTATTCCGGGATCTATGGCCTCAATTACATATCTCCAATGATTATTTTGTGCGTACAACCGATGCCAAGCACACGAAAATAGTTCAGGATGTCCTCCAGAAGGTCTATGACAACGGAGATATTTATTTCCACGAGTATGGCGGATATTATTGCTACGGTTGCGAACGCTTTTATACGGAAAAGGAATTGGTAAATGGTCTGTGTCCGGATCATTTGACCAAACCCACATATATCAAAGAAAAGAATTATTTTTTTCGTATGAGCAAATATTTTGACCGCTTGCGCGAGCACATCGAAAAAAATCCGGATTTTATCCAGCCGGAACAATACCGTAATGAAGTTTTGGGCCTGCTCAAAGAAGATCTGGGGGATTTATGCATTTCCAGACCCAAAACCCGGTTGACCTGGGGCATAGAGCTGCCCTTTGATAAAAATTTTGTAACCTATGTGTGGTTTGATGCTCTGCTGAACTATGTCTCTTCCCTGGACTATCCGGACGGTGAAAAATTTGCCACCTTCTGGCCCGGAGCCTACCACCTGGTGGCCAAGGATATTTTAAAACCCCATGCCGTGTTCTGGCCGACCATGCTCATGTCGGCAGGGATACCTCTGTACAAAGGGTTGCGGGTCCATGGCTATTGGACTGTGAACGAAACCAAAATGTCCAAAAGTATCGGAAATGTAGTGGAACCGTTATCCATGGCCAAAAAGTATGGCCTGGACGCCTTCAGGTATTTCTTGCTCCGGGAAATGCAGTTTGGTTCGGATTCCTCTTTTTCCGAAGAGGCCCTGGTCAACAGATTGAATGCCGATCTTGCCAATGATCTCGGCAATCTGTTCAGTCGTGTTTTGTCCATGACGGCCAAATATTTTGGCAGTGCGGTTCCGCAATGCGGCACCTTGCTCCCGGATGATCAGGCGGCCATTGAGCTGGGTGAAAACGCTCTGCAGAATTTTCAGGATTTGTTCCCGCGGTTCAAGATTTCTCGAGCCCTGCAGGCACTATGGGAACTGGTCCGTTTCCTGAATAAATATGTCGATTCCCAGGCTCCCTGGACCTTGGCAAAACAGGGCAAAACGGAAAGGCTGGGAACCGTGATGTATATCCTGCTGGAGGGGATGCGCAAGGTCGCGTTGCATCTGTGGCCGGTTATGCCCGATGCCAGCGAAACCATGCTCGCCCAGCTGGGAATCGATTTTACGTTGAGTGCCGTGGACCTCGCAGGCGAAACCGGGCATTGGCAGGGGCTTACTCCTGGCAGTATCGTAGCCGCCACATCTAATATTTTCCCTCGGCAAGAGCTTCATCTGGATGTAGAGGCTGCTGCCCCTGCCTCTCCTAAGACCCCGGCTGCGAAAACGCCAAAAGAGCTGCCGGACATGGAGCCTGTCGAATTTTCCGATTTTCAGAAGATTGCGCTCAAGGTTGGCACCATCCTCGCAGTTAAGCCCGTTCCCAAAACAGACAAACTGCTGGTGATGGATATTGATCTTGGCGAAGAAAACTCACG
>JAQVZR010000003.1 GCA_028708105.1 Desulfoplanes sp.
TGAAGGTGGACGGACCGTTGGTGCGGGCGTTGTATCCGAAATCATGGAGTAATTAGATCATGCGGATTAATATCCTGCTCGCGTGCGGCGAGTGTAAACGCAGAAATTACGCTACACAGAAGAACAATAAAAATACAACGGGGAAATTGGAACTGAATAAGTACTGTCCCTTTTGTAGAAAGCACACTGCTCATAAAGAAGCAAAATAAGTTCTCTGTGGCGTTTTTTATACCCCGTGCAGGCCAGTAGCTCTAACGGCAGAGCATCGGATTCCAAATCCGAGGGCTGGGGGTTCGAATCCCTCCTGGCCTGCCACTTACTATACGATTATGGCACAAAAAAAAGAAAAATTGGTAAAAAAATCTGAGGAAAGACAAGGGATTGGTCAAAAGATAAATGACTTGAGATCTTTTTTTGATTTATCGAAAAAAGAACTCAAAAAAGTTGTTTGGCCTGATAAAAAAGAGACAATGTCCACTACCGGAGCTGTATTAATTCTGGTTTTGGTTATTTCTGTTTTTTTAGGGATCACTGACCTCGGGCTGGCCAAAATCATTGAAGCCATTTTGTCATAAAGTCAGCAAAAAAATGTTTTGTGACATAAGAGAGTTGGAACCATATGGATGAAGAACGAGAAATGGTTGGTGAGCAACAAGCCACAGCCCGATGGTATATTATTCATACCTATTCGGGATTTGAGCATCGAGTTGAGCAGACTATCAAGGAGATGGTACGGACAGGGCAGACCGAAGGTCTGATTCAGGATGTCATCGTTCCCACCGAACAGGTTGTTGAACTCGTCAAAGGGCAGAAGCGAACCTCCACTCGTAAATTCTATCCTGGGTATGCCTTGGTGAAGATGATCTTTAATGATACTTCATGGCATTTGATCCAATCTATTCCTAAAGTGACGGGATTCATTGGTGGCAAAAACAGGCCGACACCATTAAGTGCTCAGGATGCTGATAAAATACTTTTGACGATTGAAAGTCGGAAGCAACAGCCCAGGCCAAAGTTTTATTTTGAAAAAGGTGATGAAGTTCGGGTTGTTGATGGCCCTTTTTCCAATTTTAATGCTGTAGTCGAAGAAGTTAACTACGATAAAGGTAAGCTGAAAGTATCGGTATCAATTTTTGGGCGTCAGACTCCCGTGGAACTTGATTTTGTTCAAGTTGCAAAAGGCTGATACCTGCTTGCCAGAAGAGGATGATATATAATGGCCAAGAAAGTACTGGCGAAGATTAAGCTACAGATTCCCGCAGGAGTTGCAAACCCTTCCCCGCCTGTAGGACCCGCTTTGGGTCAGCATGGTGTAAATATCATGGAATTTTGCAAGGCATTTAATGCTAAAACGCAAGATGAAAAGGGAATGATCATACCTGTAGTAATCACTGTTTTTCAGGATCGTTCTTTTACCTTTATTACGAAAACTCCTCCTGCTTCGGTCTTGCTGCTGAAAGCTGTCAATCTTGCTAAAGGTTCCGGAGAGCCAAATAAGAATAAGGTCGGAACGGTTACCAGGTCTCAGCTTGAAGAAATAGCAACGATCAAGATGCCTGATTTGACTGCTAGTGATTTAGACGCAGCTGTCAATACCATCGCAGGCACAGCCCGTAGTATGGGACTTAAGATACAAAACTAGCAGCGAGGGATTGAAGACTATGCCTAAGCATGGAAAAAATTACCGAGAGGTAAGTAAAAATATAGAGCAGGGAAAAAAATATCCTGCCGAAGATGCTATGGGGCTTGCCTTGCAGGCTTCTTATATCAAATTTGATCAGACTGTTGATGTAGCTGTTAATTTAGGGGTCAATCCCAAGTATGCAGATCAGATGGTTCGTGGGGCGGTCGCATTGCCGCACGGCCTTGGAAAAAATGTTCGGGTTATTGCCTTTTGTAAGGGTGATAATGAGCAGGCTGCCCTTGACGCTGGCGCTGATGCCGTAGGATCAGACGCACTCGTCGAAAAAATTAAAGGCGGCTGGATGGATTTTGATAAGGCCGTTGCTACTCCTGATATGATGGCTGTTGTTGGTAAAGTTGGTAAAGTCCTCGGTCCCCGTGGCCTGATGCCGAATGCCAAAACAGGTACTGTAACGTTTGATATTGCCAAGGCCATCACGGAACTCAAGGCTGGTAAGGTTGATTTCAAGGTTGATAAAGCAGGTATCATTCATGCCCCTATCGGGAAGGCTTCTTTCGGCACGAAGAAACTGCTTGATAACTTTATTGCATTGATGACCATGATTACGAAGCTCAAGCCATCCTCTTCCAAAGGTACCTATCTTAACGCTATTTCCATTTCGACAACCATGGGACCTGCTGTTAAGGTAGAACAAAGCTCAATCAAAGGCGAATAAGTCTCTGCCTGGATTGTATCTCGTAAAAAGTGAAGAGTCAAAGAATGCAGGTGAGCCCAGCTCTTAATTCCCTGCCGAGACTATTTGGCTCTTTTGTCTAACCGGGAGGAATCAAAACGTGAACCGGGCTGAAAAAGCTAAGATCATTGAAGATCTTAAGGCAAAAGCAGACAAGGTTAGCATCGCAGTTGTTACGGATTTCAAGGGGATCAAAGTTGAACAATTGACCCCTCTGCGAGTGGCGTTACGTGAAAGCGGCGTAGAGTATCAGGTTGTAAAGAATACTCTTGCAGAAATTGCATTCACCGACGGTCCTTGTGATGTACTTAAGAATAAGCTGAAAGATAGTTGTGCTGTTGCATTCGGCTACGACGATCCCGTTATTGCAGCTAAAATTCTTACGCAGTTTGCAAAAAAGAACGACAAGTTCAGTGTTAAGTTTGGAGCTCTTGAGGGAAAATTTATTGACGAATCCTCCCTTGCTCATCTTGCAACTCTTCCGGGTAAGAAAGAGATGCTTGCGAGGACTTTGGGAACCATGAATGCTGTTCCCCAGAATTTTGTAGGCCTTTTTGCAAATCTTATTCGTAATACATTATATGCCCTTACTGCGATTAAAGACCAGAAAGAACAGTAATTTAAATCAAAGAGCCAAAGCTAATTCATTTATTAAAGGAGAAAACCATGGCCGATATAACTAAAGAACAGGTTGTAGAATTTATTTCTAATATGACAGTCCTCGAGCTTTCTGTATTTATCAAAGAGCTGGAAGAAAAGTTTGGCGTCAGTGCTGCTGCTCCCGTTGCTGCTGTTGCAGCCGCTCCTGCAGGTGAAGCTGCTGCTGAAGAAGAGCAGACTGAATTTGATGTTGTGCTCAAGGAAGTTGGCGGAAACAAGATTGCTGTAATCAAGGTCGTCCGTGCCTTGACGAGTCTCGGTCTCAAGGAAGCCAAAGCCAAAGTTGACGAAGTTCCTTCTGTCATCAAGGAAGCCGTTACCAAAGAGCAAGCTGAAGATGCCAAGGCTCAGCTCGAGGGTGCCGGGGCTGTTGCTGAACTCAAGTAGTTCTCGGTAACTTTCGCTAAAATAAGGAGCATAGGACCATAATTGTCCTGTGCTCCTTATTACGTTTGTAAAGATATATATGTAATCTATAGCAGTGTTTTTTTAGTCATCTGTAATCATAATTCAAAAAATATTAAAGCTCCGTATCATATCAACTCACTTCTTCATTTCAATAATTTATATCCTGCCATTTTAAAATAAAATTTGGAGCTATGAGCTTCAAAGTTTACATATAGGTTTTGCCTTCATTTCTTATCGCTTTTTACAAGAAAAAGTATTTTTACGCACTTCTCTAAGCTTTGTCGTGTCTTTGATCTCTTTACCTGAGGGGAGAATATGAATCAATTTGTTAAAAAATTTGGAACAATAAAAGATACTATAAAGATCCCTCACCTTTTAACGCTTCAAATCGATTCTTTTAAAAAATTTTTACAAACCGATGTGCCGCCCAGCAGCCGTGAAGACATTGGATTAGAAGGTGTTTTCCGTTCTGTCTTCCCCATTCAGGATTTTAATAAGACAGCCACTCTTGAATACGTAAGTTATGAGATTGGTGAGCCTAAGTATAATGTCGAGGAATGTATTTCCAAAGGGCTTTCCTATGAAGCTCCCGTGCGCATTAAGGTCCGTTTGGTCGTTTTTGATATTGATGAGGAAACCCAAAATCGTACCATCCATGATATCAAGGAACAGGATATCTATTTTGGCACCATTCCGCTGATGACCACCAAGGGAACCTTTGTTGTTAATGGTACGGAAAGAGTTATTGTTAATCAGTTGCAGCGTTCTCCTGGTATTATTTTTGAGCATGATTCAGGTAAAACCCATTCGAGCCGGAAAGTTCTGTATAGTTCCCGTATTATTCCCATGCGGGGCTCTTGGCTTGATTTTGATTTTGACCACAAAGATTTTTTGTACGTTCGCATCGATAGACGTCGGAAGATGCCAGTCACCATTCTGCTCAAGGCCATGGGCATGTCCACCCGGGAGATTTTCGAATATTTTTATGATTTTCATCGGGTCAAATTTGAGGAGGGTCATATCTACCGCGAGGTACAACCTCAATTCTATCGTAAAGATGTTGCTGTTACCACGTTGAGCACCCCTGAAGGTAAACAGCTCATAGCCGCAGGCGGGATGATTACTCGCGGTGTCTGGAAACATATTATTGCCGCGGGGATAGATTTTATTGAGGTCAATCCTGCAGAATTATCTCCTGAATATATTGCTGATGAAATCATTCATCCGGAAACGGGTGAAGTTGTGGCTGGCGCAGGTGATGAACTCAATCAGGAACTGATGGAAAAGCTGGCGGCTCTTGGCATCCATGAAGTCAAGTGTCTCTTTACCAACGGTCTTGATGTTTCTACTTCCCTGCGGGATACACTGCGGCTGGATAAGACTACAGATACCGCCAGTGCGCAGGTCGATATATATAAACGTTTGCGTCCGAGTTCTCCACCGACACCTGAAGTCTCCTCTACTTTTTTTGATAATCTTTTTCGCAATCATGATTATTACGATCTTTCGGCCGTTGGAAGGTATAAGCTTAACACCCGGCTTGGTCTGGACCTGCCTCTTGATATGCGTACCTTGAGCAATGAGGATATCCTAACCGCTTTAAAACATCTTATTTATCTCAAGGATACCAATGGCCCTGCCGATGATATAGATCATTTGGGAAATCGTCGTGTACGCCCTGTCGGCGAGCTGGTGGAAAATCAGTACCGCATTGGTTTGGTGCGTATGGAACGTGCTATTAAAGAGCGTATGAGTCTTCAGGAAGTTGCCACCCTCATGCCGCATGACCTGGTCAACCCCAAGCCCGTTACGGCCGTTCTCAAAGAATTCTTTGGTACTTCTCAGCTTTCGCAGTTTATGGACCAGACCAATGCTCTTTCTGAGGTAACGCATAAACGCCGTCTGTCGGCACTGGGACCTGGAGGATTGACACGTGAACGTGCCGGATTTGAGGTCCGTGATGTCCATCCTAGTCATTATGGCCGAATCTGTCCCATTGAAACCCCTGAAGGCCCGAATATCGGTCTTATTGTTTCCTTAACAACTCAGGGAATTGTCAATGATTTTGGATTTATCGAGACCCCATACCGCATTGTTAAAGATGGTAAGGTTACCGACGAGGTAAAATATTATGATGCTTCTCGGGAAAAGGGAGAGATTATCGCCCAGGCCAATGCTCGTTTGGCTGACGACGGGTCTTTCCTCGATGACCAGGTCTCCGCGCGAGTGGAAGGTGAATTCGCTATTGTTGATAAGCGTGATGTTACCCTGAGGGATATTTCTCCCAGTCAGATTGTTTCCGTATCGGCATCGCTGATCCCCTTTCTCGAACATGACGATGCCAACCGTGCTCTTATGGGTTGTAACATGCAGCGTCAGGCGGTGCCTTTGTTACGGTCCGAGAAACCTCTGGTTGGTACAGGTATGGAGGGCCCTGTTGCCCGAGATTCCGGTGCCTGTTTGCTTGCTGAGGGAGATGGCGTCGTACAGTTTGTCGATGCTGAACGGGTTATTGTCAGGTATGAGACCTTATACCCCGAAACAGGTGGAACTTGTTTTTATCTCCTCCAGAAATTTCACAAATCGAACCAGAATAGTTGCTTCGGTCAGAAACCGCGGGTTTTGCCAGATCAACACGTTGTCCGGGGCGATATTTTAGCTGATGGTGCCGGTATTGAGGATGGTGAGCTGGCTCTCGGGAAAAATCTGTTGGTGGCCTTCATGCCTTGGTGTGGATATAATTATGAAGATTCTGTCCTTATATCTGAAAAAACCGTCAAGGATGATGTATACACCTCTATCCATATTGAAGAATTTGATCTGATCGCTCGAGATACCAAACTTGGACCCGAGGAGGTTACTCGCGATATCCCCAATGTTGGGGAAGATATGCTCCGTAATCTGGATGATAGCGGTATTATCAGAATTGGCGCCAGAGTCGGACAAGATGATATTCTTGTGGGTAAAATTACGCCCAAAGGTGAGACTCAGCTTACTCCCGAAGAACGCCTTTTACGTGCTATTTTTGGTGAAAAAGCACGCGATGTTAAAAATACTTCGCTGAAAGTTCCTCCGGGAGTTGAAGGTATCGTTCTTGATGTCAAGGTCTTTAACCGCAGATCCGGTGATAAGGATATGCGTACTAAAGAAATTGAAGATGATGAGTTGCATCGTATTGATCGTCGTGAGACCCAGCATATTTTCTCGTTGACAACGGCCACTTCGTTATCCCTATGGAAAGTAGTAGAGGGTAAAATGTTGGTCAGGAGTCTTATGGGCAAGAGGAAGGGCGAGATCCTGGCTGAAACGAATCAGACCCTGACTTTGGACATTATCCAACAAGTTCCTCTTAAAAAATTAGCAAAGCTGTTTAAGAATAAAGAGGTTAATGACACTGTTCAGGATATTCTCGACCTGTATGAGCGTCAGAAGGATGCTATTCACAAGATTTACGAACTCAAGCGTGAGAAAGTTTGTGAAGGAGATGATCTCCCGCCCGGAGTCATCAATATGGTCAAAGTCTATATTGCCGTGAAGCGTAAGCTTCGTGTCGGTGATAAAATGGCTGGTCGGCATGGTAACAAGGGTGTTGTCTCCAATATTCTTCCAGAGGAAGACATGCCGTTTTTTGCTAGCGGTCAACCAGTTGACATTGTTCTTAATCCTTTGGGCGTTCCTTCGCGTATGAATATCGGGCAGATCATGGAAACCCATCTTGGATGGGCATCCAAAGAGTTGGGAATGAAGATTGCTGACATGATTGATCGGAAGGAAGGTTTGGATCAAGTCCGCAAGGAGATCAAGGACATCTACGCCTCTCCAGAAATTAATGAGCTTATGGATGAACTCAGCGATGATGATTTCGTTGACGTTGCCAAGGAATTGCGCCGGGGGATTGTTATGAAAACTCCCGTCTTCGATGGTGCTCATGAAGATGAAATCTGGAATTTTTTGAAGCGTGTTGGTCTGCCTGATGATGGGAAATCAGTCCTTTACGATGGACGAACGGGAGATCCTTTTGATCACAAGGTTACCGTAGGATATATGTATTATCTCAAACTGCATCATCTGGTTGATGAAAAGATCCATGCTAGATCTACCGGTCCTTACTCTCTTGTGACGCAGCAGCCTCTTGGCGGTAAAGCCCAGTTTGGTGGTCAGCGACTTGGAGAAATGGAGGTCTGGGCCATTGAGGCTTATGGCGCCGCACATCTTTTGCAAGAGTTTTTAACGGTAAAATCTGATGACGTATCCGGACGCGTGAAAATGTATGAAAAAATTGTCAAGGGAAACAATTCTCTTGAATCAGGCATGCCCGAGTCATTCAATGTTCTGGTCAAGGAAATGATGTCTCTGTGTCTGGATGTGACGCTTGTGGAACGTTCTCCTGCCAGCGGAAAACGCCGGTAATGCGGGATACGCGTTCATAGGCACGGTTGGGAATACAACGTTATCCATAGGTAAGAGCCGCGGAGATATATATGAGTCTTGATGATCTGTTTACGCAGAGAGGAAATGAAACAACAACAATTAAGGGGCAGGATCTTGAAAAAATCAAGATCCAGATCGCTTCGCCTGAAAAAATTAGAGAATGGTCCTACGGTGAAGTGAAGAAGCCTGAGACGATCAATTATCGGACATTTAAACCGGAACGTGATGGCCTTTTCTGTGCCAAAATTTTTGGGCCGGTCAAAGATTTTGAGTGTAATTGTGGTAAATATAAACGGATGAAGCATCGCGGGATTGTGTGCGAGAAATGTGGTGTTGAAGTTATTGCATCCAAAGTCCGCCGCGAACGCATGGGGCACATCGAACTTGCAGCGCCCTGTGCTCATATCTGGTTTTTAAAAAGTCTGCCATCCAAGATCGGAACCCTTCTTGATATGACCATGGCTGACTTGGAAAAAGTCCTTTATTTTGATTCATATATCATCCTTGACCCTAAAGAGACAAATTTTCAGAAAATGCAGGTGATTTCTGAAGATCAGTATGTCCAGATCAGCGAGCACTACGGCCCGTCTGCTATCCGTGTCGGTATGGGGGCTGAAGCTGTTAAGGAGCTTTTAGAGGAAATTGACCTTCTTACCTTACGTGATGACCTCCGTGAAGAGTCCAAGGCGACACGCTCCCAGACCAAAAAAAAGAAATTGGCCAAACGGTTGCATGTTGTTGAGGCCTTTTTGGAGTCCGATAACAAACCTGGCTGGATGATCCTTGATGTTGTGCCGATTATTCCTCCAGACTTGCGTCCACTGGTGCCCTTGGATGGAGGACGCTTTGCCACATCTGATTTGAACGATCTTTATCGTCGGGTTATTAATCGGAATAATCGTTTGAAGCGGCTGCTTGAACTTGGAGCTCCGGACATTATTATCCGAAACGAAAAGCGGATGCTTCAGGAATCCGTAGATGCCCTGTTCGATAACGGCCGCAGAGGTCGGGCTATTACCGGTACAAACGGCAGACCGCTCAAATCCCTGAGTGATATGATCAAGGGTAAACAGGGACGGTTTAGACAGAACCTTTTGGGGAAACGGGTGGATTATTCCGGTCGTTCGGTTATTGCTGTTGGGCCAAGTCTTCGACTGCACCAATGTGGTTTGCCTAAAAAAATGGCTTTGGAATTGTTCAAGCCTTTTATCTATTCCCAGCTTGAAGCTCTTGGATACGCATCAACCATCAAAAGTGCCAAGAAGATGGTTGAGCGTGAGGATGTGGTTGTATGGGATATTCTGGAGAACGTGGTTAAGGAATACCCTATTTTACTTAACAGGGCTCCTACGCTTCACCGGTTAGGAATTCAGGCCTTTGAACCTATTCTTATTGAGGGTAAGGCTATCAGGTTGCATCCCTTGGTTTGTACGGCATTTAACGCCGATTTTGATGGTGACCAGATGGCCGTTCACGTGCCGCTATCCATCGAAGCACAGATAGAAGCTCGTGTCCTGATGATGTCCACCAATAATATTCTGTCTCCGGCAAATGGTGCACCTATTATTGTTCCTACCCAGGATATGGTTTTAGGACTCTATTATTTAACGGTCCCTCGTGCGTTTGAAAAAGGCGAAGGAATGATTTTTTCCTGCCCTGGTGAAGTCATCGCCGCGTATGATGGTGGGTGCCTTGGGCTGCATGCCCGGATCAAGGTGCGTATTGATGAGCAGCTTCTGGATACAACCCCTGGACGTATCCTTATTGGAGATGTTCTTCCAGAAGGGGTACCGTTCCATTTGGTGAACCGGGTCATGGATAAACGCTCCATTGGGAGCCTTGTTGGTGAGACCTATCGCCATGCAGGGACGAAGGCGACAGTTTTGGTTTGTGACCGGATCAAGGCTCTTGGTTTTGAGTTTTCGACCCGGGCCGCAGTTACTGTCGGCCTCAAAGATCTCACCATTCCTGCGAAAAAGGCGGTTTTGCTGGAAGTGGCCACCAAAGAAGTGGAGGAGATCGAAAAACAGTATAACGACGGTATCATCACCAAAACTGAAAAGTATAACAAGGTCGTTGATGTCTGGACCCGGACGACGAATGATGTAGCCACGGCTATGATGGACAAGTTGGCGTACGAGGTGCTGGTTGATCCAAAAACGGGGAAAACAGAAAAAAATCAGAGTTTTAACCCTATCTACATGATGGCTAATTCCGGGGCTCGTGGTAACAAGGATCAGATGCGTCAGCTCGCAGGGATGCGCGGCCTTATGGCTAAACCATCAGGTGAAATTATTGAAACACCTATTACCGCAAACTTCCGTGAGGGGCTGACGGTTCTGCAGTTTTTTACATCCACTCACGGTGCACGGAAGGGGCTTGCGGATACAGCGCTTAAAACTGCTAACTCTGGATATTTGACCCGTCGTCTGGTTGATGTTGCCCAGGATGTTATTATTAGCGAGGATGATTGTGGTACAGTTGATGGTCTGAAGGTTTCAGCGATGGTCAAGGGCGGTGAAATCAGGGAAAAACTTGGCGAACGTGTTCTCGGTCGCATAGCCATGGCTGATGTTGTTAATCCTGACACCGGGGAATGTATTGTTCCTCATGGTGGGCTTATCGATGAAGAGGCTGTGGAAAAAATCGACAATTCGAGCCTTTCCACTATCACGATCCGCTCCACCTTGTGCTGTAATAGTACTCATGGAGTCTGCTCGAAATGTTATGGACGTGATCTGGCCCGTGGGCATATGGTCAACGTCGGTGAAGCTGTGGGGATTATCGCAGCGCAGAGTATTGGTGAGCCAGGTACGCAGCTTACCATGCGCACATTCCACATAGGTGGTACAGCGTCCAGAGAGATCGAACAGTCCTCTCACAAGGCTCAGCATGATGGCACAGTCGTCTTGTCCCGGGTTCGTGTTGTCAAAAATGCTGACGGGAATATGTTTGTTCTCAGTAAGAATGGGCAGCTGAAGATTGTAGATGATCAGGGCCTGGAACGTGAGAAGTATCCGCTTCCCAATGGAGCGACGCTTTTCTTTGATCAGGGAGATCGGGTTACCAAAGGAGCGCTTCTTGCCCAATGGGATCCATTTAACGAACCTTTTATTGCGGATATGGACGGTACCGTGAAATTCACGGATGTTCTCGAAGGTCGGACCGTGCAAGAAAAGCGTGATCGGACCACGTTGCAGACTACTTTGAGTATCATGGAGTACCGTTCCACGAACTACCGTCCTAGTATTTCTATTTGTGATAAGGACGGCAATGTTAAAGCACGGCCCGGTGGGTCTTCCACAGCTGTTTTTCAGCTTCCTGTGGGGGCTTTGCTTATGGTCCAGGACGGTCAGGAGGTTCGGGCCGGTGAGTTTATCGCCCGTAAGCCGCGTGAAACATCCAAAACCAAGGACATTGTTGGTGGTTTGCCTCGTGTTGCTGAGCTTTTTGAGGTTCGTAAGCCCAAGGAGCAGGGTACTATTTCAGAAGTTGAAGGTATTGTGGCCTTTGGTGCTGATTCAAAAGGCAAGAGAAGAATTATTGTTACCCCAGAGGTTGGGGAGCCTCATGATTACCTGATTCCTAAAGGGAAGCATATTCTTGTACAGGAAGGAGATTTTGTCGAAGCGGGCGAATTATTGACCGCAGGCGCCCCTGATCTTCATGATGTATTACATGTTCAAGGGGAGAAATACCTGGCGAATTATCTCGTTGAAGAGGTTCAGCACGTGTACCGCTCTCAGGGTGTTTATATTAATGATAAGCATATTGAGATTATTGTTCGTCAGATGCTCAAAAAAGTGAATATTCTCGATCCAGGAGATACGGACTTTTTAATCGGCGAACATATTGAAAAGAGTCGGTTTTTTAGTCAAAATGAAATTTGTGTTGCCAAGGGAATGCGTGCTGCGACCGCTGAGCCTTTGGTTCTTGGAATTACTCAGGCGTCTTTGTCCACGGAATCTTTTATTTCTGCGGCATCTTTTCAGGAAACGACCAAGGTTTTGACTGAGGCCGCGTTGCAGGGCAAGGAAGATCACCTTTTAGGTCTTAAGGAAAATGTTATTGTCGGGCGTCTTGTTGCTGCCGGTACTGGGTACAAGGCTTATCTTAACAATGGTATCGAGGTCCCAGGGCAGTCCGAAAGCCCCGATAAGTTTCTTGAGGATCTGGAAAAAGATCCCATTTTGATCGATTCATAGGTGTAGACGTCTAAAAATGGCCCAGGATTCATCAAACGCTTGACAAGTGAATGAGCATCCAATAACTGACGGCGTTTCTAAAAGTAATTTTATATGGAGGTCGTATGCCTACAATCAACCAATTGATCCGCAACGAGCGGGTTAAACAAATCAAGGCAAAGAAGACCGCAGCCCTGCAGAAGTGTCCCCAGAAGCGTGGGGTTTGCGTGCGTGTGTATACGACTACCCCGAAAAAACCGAACTCTGCATTGCGTAAGGTCGCCAGGGTGCGACTGACCAATGGGATAGAAGTTACATCATATATCCCCGGAGAAGGACATAATTTGCAGGAGCATTCGGTGGTTATGATTCGTGGTGGTCGTGTTAAGGATATTCCAGGTGTTCGGTACCATATTATCCGTGGTACGCTGGATACTTCTGGGGTTCAGGACAGACGCAAAAGTCGTTCCAAATACGGAACAAAGCGTCCTAAATAACTGCGAAGGAGTAAGGAATGCCCAGAAAAGGACCCGCCCCAAAAAGGGATGTTTTACCTGATCCCCGGTTTGGGAGTCGTGTAGTAACGAAGTTCATTAACCGCTTGATGGTTGATGGCAAAAAAAGTGTAGCTGAGAATATTTTTTACACCGCTATTGAGGAGGTTGCTCAGAAAACGAGTGAAGAACCCTTGAAGGTGTTTGAAAAAGTTCTTGAGAACGTGAAGCCGCAGATGGAAGTTAAGTCACGCCGTGTTGGTGGTGCGACTTATCAGGTACCCATGGAAGTTCGTCCTGTAAGGCAGGAATCCTTGGCAATCCGCTGGTTGGTCACGTATGCTCGTTCCAGAGGCGAAAAAGGCATGGTTGGCAAGCTTGCAGCTGAGTTTCACGATGCCGTTAATAACCGGGGCGCAGCTATTAAAAAGAAAGATGATACTTATCGCATGGCCGAAGCCAACAAGGCCTTTGCTCATTACCGGTGGTAATTAGGAGTTAACGTGGCACGAGCCGTACCTATTCATAATCAAAGAAATATCGGGATCATGGCCCACATCGATGCGGGCAAGACCACCACGACCGAACGAATTCTCTATTATACGAGTGTCTCTCATAAAATCGGAGAGGTCCATGATGGTCAGGCCACCATGGACTGGATGGAGCAGGAGCAGGAACGTGGTATTACGATTACTTCTGCAGCCACTACATGTATGTGGAAGGATTACCGTATCAATATTATTGATACTCCCGGCCATGTGGATTTTACCGTTGAAGTAGAGCGTTCTCTGCGAGTACTCGATGGCGCGGTTGCTGTATTCTGTGCTGTTGGTGGTGTTGAGCCGCAGTCCGAAACTGTGTGGCGTCAGGCAGACCGATACAAGGTCCCTCGTATTGCGTTTGTCAATAAAATGGATCGTTCAGGGGCGGATTTTTTGCGTGTCATTGAGATGATTACTTCTCGTCTTAAAGCTAAGCCAGTCCCTCTTCAGATTCCCATTGGAGCTGAAGATACGTTCAAGGGTGTCATTGACCTTATTTTGGGTAAAGCGTTGATTTTTGATGAGCAGAGCCAGGGTAAGGAATATGCAGTCGTTGAAATTCCTGCAGAGCTTAAAGATGAAGCTGCTCATTGGCGTCAGGTTTTAGTGGAAGCCGTTGCCGAAGAAGACGAGTCACTTCTGGACCGTTATCTTGGTGGTGAAGAGATTTCTCCAGAAGAACTTAAGGCCGCTATACGTGCTGAAACGATTAATCTAAAAATTTGTCCGGTCCTTTGTGGTTCAGCCTTCAAGAACAAAGGTGTTCAGCCTTTGCTTGATGCCGTCGTGGAATATTTACCTTCCCCTCTGGATATTCCGGCAATGGTCGGTCATGTTCCCGGCTCTGAAGAGCAGATTGAATGTATCTGTGATGATGACCTTCCGTTGAGTGCTCTGGCGTTTAAGTTGATGTCCGATCCTTTTATTGGTCATCTGACGTTTCTCCGTCTTTATTCTGGAACACTTGCCACCGGAACGACTGTACTTAACGCTGCTTCGGGGAAAAAAGAGCGCATTGGCAGACTTCTTCATATGCACGCTAATAAGCGTGAGGAAATTAAGGTTGCCTATGCGGGTGATATCGTGGCTGCTGTTGGTATGAAATATACGGCTACCGGAGAAACCTTGTGTGCGCTGGAACGTCCTGTACTCCTTGAATCCATTGATTTTCCTGATCCGGTTATTGAAGTGGCCATTGAGCCCAAGACCAAGGCAGACCGTGATGCTCTGGGCAGTGCTCTGCAGAAGCTTGCCAAGGAAGATCCTTCTTTCCGGGTCAAGACAGATGAGGAGACCAACCAGACGTTAATTGCTGGCATGGGTGAATTGCATCTTGAAATCATTGTTGATCGGTTGGTTCGTGAATTTGGTGTCGATGCCAATGTTGGCCAGCCGCAGGTTGCCTATCGTGAGACCATTACCAAGGCTGTTAAACAGGATCTTAAATATGCCAAGCAGTCTGGTGGTCGAGGTCAGTACGGTCATGTTGTCATCGAGGTTGAGCCTCAGGAGCCTGGTGCCGGGTATTTATTTGAGAATAAAGTCGTTGGTGGTCTTATTCCCAAAGAATATATTCCTTCCATCGATAAGGGTATTCAAAGCGCACTGACCAGTGGCGTTATGGCAGGTTTTCCCGTTGTGGATCTCAAAGTCGCCCTCGTTCATGGCTCGTATCATGAAGTGGATTCCTCCGAACAGGCTTTCTTTATCGCCGGGTCCATGGCCATCAAAGAAGCTTGCCGCAAGGCTGGCGGGGTTATTCTTGAACCGATCATGTTTGTCGAAATCCTTACTCCCGATGATTATCTCGGAGATGTTATGGGTGACGTAAGTGGACGCCGTGGTAAGGTGACAAGTTTGGAATCCCGTATGGGCACACAGATTATCCGTGCCCATGTTCCTTTGAGCAGTATGTTCGGATATGCAACGGATTTGCGTTCTAAAACCCAGGGCCGAGCGACATATTCGATGCTTTTTGATCATTATGAAAAAGTTCCGGTATCCGTTGCCGAAGAGCTTTTGAAGAAGCTTTAGCAGATTACGAAAGATTCTCCACGAGGATGTTGTTTCCAATGATTCTCGGAAGGCTAACCCGGATTTTTCGCAACACTTAGGAAATGAGTCATGAATAGCGATAAAATAAGAATTAAATTACGTGCGTATGATTATCGTATCTTAGATAAAGCCGTAGCAGAGATTGTTGATTCAGCAAAAAACACGGGTGCCAGCATTGCCGGTCCCATCCCTTTGCCGACGCGCATTCACAAGACTACGGTTCTGCGCTCTCCCCATGTTGACAAAAAATCGCGTGAACAGTTCGAAATAAGAGTCCATAAGCGGCTTCTTGATGTTCTCGAACCTACTCAGCAAACCGTTGATGCCCTGGGCAAGCTTAATCTCCCTGCCGGTGTTGATGTCGAAATTAAGCTCTAGTAGCGAAAAGTGAGTAAGCCATGAAAAAAATATTAGGCCTTGTTGGAAAAAAACTCGGCATGACCCGCATTTTTGCAGAGGATGGAACTGTTGTTCCTGCTACTGTGGTAGAAGTTGGGCCTTGTCCTGTTATCCAGAAAAAGGTGAAAGAAACTGATGGCTATAATGCTATTCAGGTTGGATTTGAGAAAATTGCATCACATCGTCTGACCAAACCTGAACGTGGTCATCAGCTTAAAGCTGATTGTGGTTTCTATCGCCATGTCAATGAGTTTCGCACGGAAAATGTGGACGCATATGAGGTTGGCCAGGAGATAACTGCAGATATCTTTAAGCCCGGTGAAAGAATTGATGTTCGTGGGACTTCTAAAGGCTGTGGTTTCGCCGGCCCTATGAAGCGTTGGAATTTTGCTGGAGCTCCTGCATCTCATGGCCATGAAAAGGTCCATCGTTCCACGGGTGGTATTGGACAGTGCGCATTCCCCGGAAAGGTAGACAAGGGTAAGAAGATGGCCGGTCAGATGGGCAACAAAAATGTCTCCTGTCTGAATCTTGAGGTGGTTGATGTTCGTCCTCAGGATAACCTTGTGATTATCCGGGGGCAGATCCCCGGTCCGAAGAAGGGAATAGTCTTTCTTCGCAAGAGGAGCTAAGGAGAACTACAATGGCGATGGCAAAAATATACAACCAAGAAAAAAATGTTGTTGGCGAGATGGATTTGGCTGACGATATCTTTTCTGTAGATGTGAAACCCGAGATCCTGCATTTTGTTGTTCGGGCTTACCGCGCAGCTCAAAGGTCGGGTACTGTTGGTGTGAAGAATCGTGCGCTGATCCGTGGCGGGGGAAGAAAACCTTGGAAGCAGAAGGGAACCGGTCGCGCTCGGGCTGGCACCGTGCGTTCTCCTTTGTGGCGAGGTGGAGCAGTTGCGTTTGGTCCTCAGGCCAGAGACTATAGTTTTAAGGTCAATAAGAAGGTCAGACGTCTTGCTCTCAAAATGGCATTGTCATCTCGTTTCGTTCAGGATGACCTGATGATTGTTGATTCTCTTGAACTTGCAGAGGTCAAGACTAAAAAATTTCTAGCTATGCGTGATCAGCTGGGTCTGAAAAAAGTCTTGATTGTTATCCCTGAAGAGTATAAAAATCTTTCCCTTTCGGTACGCAATGTTCCCGGGGTCGAGGTAAAGACGCTGGATGCGCTGAATGTTTATGATATCTTACGGCATCCGCAGCTCGTTATTGAGCAGGGCGCAGTAGGGAAGCTCCAGGAGAGGTTACAATAAGATGGAAAACACACAGGTACTTATTAAGCCCCTGCTCTCCGAAAAGTCCGCTTTTATGAAAGAGCAGGATGATAAACTTGCCTTTTATGTACATCCGTCGGCCTCTAAGTACGAGGTCAAAAGGGCAATTGAAGAACTTTTTAACGTCCATGTCCAGTCGGTCAATGTTATCAAGTATAGACCACGGGTTCGGAAGAAAATGGGGCGTGCCATCGGCAGGGTGCCGGGGTACAAAAAGGCCTACGTCAATCTTACACCGGGCGAAAAAATAGATTTTTTTGAAGGGGTTTAGGGATGGCAGTACGTAAATTAAAACCTACCTCACCGGGTAGGAGATCACAGACGGTTTCCACGTTTGAGGAAATTACCCGTTCGTTCCCCGAAAAAGGTTTGGCCACGGGCCTTACCCGTAAAAGTGGACGTAACAATAATGGACGTATCACCTCCCGCAGGCGTGGTGGTGGAAACAAGAGACTGTATCGGGTTATCGATTTCAAAAGGAATAAGCTTGATGTCCCCGCAACAGTTGCAACTATCGAGTATGATCCTAATCGTAGCGCACGTATTGCTCTGCTACATTATGCTGACGGGGAGAAAAGATATATTCTTGCTCCTAACGGTGTGAAGGTTGGGGATCAGATTATTGCCGGCGACAAGGCTGATATCAAGCCAGGCAATGCATTATCTCTTGTAAAAATTCCTCAGGGAACGATTATTCATAATATTGAATTGTATCCCGGGAAGGGCGGCCAGATGGCGCGATCTGCTGGCACATATGCCCAGCTGGTTGCTAAGGAAGGAACGTATGTCTTGCTGAGGCTTCCTTCAGGTGAAGTCCGCAGGGTTCTTTCCACAAACATGGCGACGGTTGGTCAGGTTGGTAATCTCGAATCAGAAAATATCACCATTGGTAAAGCTGGTCGTAGTCGCTGGAAAGGCAAGCGTCCTGAAGTTCGCGGCGTAGCCATGAATCCTGTTGATCATCCTCTGGGTGGTGGTGAAGGACGTAGCTCCGGTGGACGTCATCCCGTAACACCTTGGGGCAAGCCCACAAAGGGATACAAAACCAGAAATCCCAAAAAGCAGTCATCGCGGTTAATCGTTAAGCGCCGTGGCAAGAAGTAGGAGATATCATGCCTAGATCACTAAAAAAAAGTTTTTTCGTAGATGATCATCTCTTGGCCAAAGTTGACCGAGCCACAACGGATAATAGTCGTCAGGTAATCAAAACCTGGTCAAGGCGTTCGACAATTATTCCTGAAATGGTTGGGATGACATTTGCTGTCCACAACGGAAAGCAGTTTGTCCCTGTTTTCGTTACTGAAAATATGGTTGGGCATAAGCTGGGCGAGTTTTCTCCGACCAGAACTTTTCGGGGCCATGCTGGTGACAAACGAAGCCAGGTAAAAGGGAAGTAGTACAATGGAAGTGAAAGCAACTGCAAAATACATGCGCATTTCTGCACAGAAGACACGGCTTGTCGCAAAAAATATTAGTGGGAAAACCGTTGAGGATGCAATCAATATCCTTAAGTTTACCCCTAAAAAAGCCGCAAAAATAATCTCAACTGTGTTGGATTCGGCTATTGCAAACGCAGAAGCCAACACCGGATTGGATGTGGACAATCTCTTCGTTAAAAGTGTTCTGATCAACGAAGGTCCGACATTGAAGAGAATCCAACCAAGGGCAATGGGCCGAGCTTATCGCATCCTCAAGCGTACAAGCCACATTACTGTAATTGTTGATGAGCTATAGGAGGACATTGCTTTGGGTCAGAAAGTACATCCATATGGTTTCCGCTTAGGATATAATAAAAGCTGGCTTTCTCGCTGGTTTGCGACTAAGGACTATCCTGCCTTTGTTTGTGAAGACAAAAAATTGCGGACATACGTTAAGAAAAAGCTCTATCATGCCGGTATTTCCAAAATCGAAATTGAGCGCGCTGCAGATAAGATCCGTCTGATCCTGTCCACTGCACGTCCGGGTATCGTTATTGGTCGTAAAGGCGTTGAAATTGAAAAACTTCGGGCCGATCTGAAAAATAAATTTTCTGGTGAGTTTGTCATTGAAGTCAATGAGATTCGACGTCCCGAGACCGATGCACAACTTGTAGCCGAAAATATTGCTATGCAGCTTGAAAGACGTGTGGCATTCCGTAGGGCTACGAAGCGTACTCTTATGATTGCTCAGAAGTTTGGTGCTCAAGGGATTAAGGTCTCTTGCTCCGGCCGTCTTGGTGGAGCTGAAATCGCCAGAACCGAATGGCAGCGTGAGGGACGAGTCCCGTTGCATACCCTGCGTGCAGACATCGACTATGGCTATGCCCGAGCAGCTACTACCTATGGCGTTATTGGCGTCAAGGTATGGATCTACAAGGGTGATATTTTACAAGAGGGGCGTTAACAATGCTTAGTCCTAAAAAGGTTAAATATAGAAGGCATCATAAAGGCAGAATTAAAGGAGCTGCCTCCCGGGGGAATTTGATTTCTTTTGGCGAAATTGGTTTAAAAGTACTCGAGAGCGGCAAGCTTACCAGCCAACAGATTGAATCTGCCCGT
>JAQVZR010000203.1 GCA_028708105.1 Desulfoplanes sp.
AAGGCCCCTGCCATACCACAACAACCCGATGGAATCTCACAACAGGTATAATTCAAGGGAAAATTTAAAACATACAACGTGGAACTCGTTGAGGCGACTGCCTTTTGCTGACAGTGACCATGTAATGAAAGCGGGAAGGAGTTTTCGTTCCATCCATGTATTGACGGCTTTCCATTTTGCCTGGGTGACAGATTCCAGGCCGTGGGCCAGAATGGAACTGTTTCTGATCCCAAGGATGGTCAGCAGATCGTCTCCGTAGGTTTTGATAAAGGTGTTTGCCGGGCCCGTTGTTTTGCGCTCAACGAGTTCCCATGCCTTGCGAAGGGGAGCTTGATATTTATCGCTATGATTTTTGAAAATTTTGATATCGTCGGGGATGAAATCTGCAGGAAGATCCGAAGTATCCACACTACATTGGGTGCGCAGAACCCACTGGGCCACCCATTCGATCATCCGGTATGCCCGTGCGACGGCGTCATCATATCTGGCTTGGGCTGCGCACCGCCCTGCATTGAGCCACAGGTCGTAGATGCGTGCTCCTTCCATTTTGGCAGGATCATTATTTGAGCAGAGCAGATCGAGAATCTGAATATAGGGGCTGTAGGATTTTGCTACTTTTGATCGATACGCAAAAAGGAGTTGTCTTGCTTTTTTGTGATCGAAACGGTCCCAGGCATCAAAGGCGTCACTCAGATTCTTGCCCATCATAAATCGGTCCTGTACTTCTGAATCTGCAGGAGGATTTATGGACGCGAGGCCCTGAGACGCTGAGCCATACGCGAATTGTTTCCAGGCATTTAAATTATTTTTAAATTCTCTGTTGAACCGGATTTTAGCCACAATAGCTCGGGAGCAACATTGGGTGCCATCCACGACCCCTTCCAGATCAGTGCGTGCCCCCTTGACCAGATAGAGTTGCACGTCATGATCTAATGACGCCAGTACCAGAGCTGCAGTCATGGTCTTGGTCCCTCCTGTATAATCGGCAAAAAGATTCCCTTTGTCCTGGTAGAGGGCCATTTCCTTGTCGATTCTCTGCACGGCCGCATCCAGATCATCTGTAGGAATCAGGATGACATGATAGGTGTTTTCGGCCAGACCTAGCTGTGTAGGGATATTGGGCAGTGTTGGCTTAGGATCATTGCGCTTGGCCTTGATTATTTTGCCCTGCCCGGTGATCATACGTTCTGAACTGGAGTCACCTCCGGAACATATAAAAATAGTATAGTCCGGTTGTAGCTGGCTCACGCCTTGAAGAACCGGTGTATGGCTGCTACCCACTGTGGTGAAAAGAATTTTCATTGTTTTCCTCCGTACCTTGGACTTGATAACGGGAGTCCTGTCCCTGTTTTCAAATTTTTTTTGAATATTCGAAAAATTGAGCTCTGGTTACTTGGCCTGCCGGGGTTCTATCCGTCCCAGGCCCATAACCGCACCTTTGCCCACGTGAATCAGGCGTGCTGCATGCAGCCATTCCGCTACCCAGGGTGCGGCATCGGACGTACAGAATGGTCCGACAAGGCCGCCGAGAGGAACCTTGCAGTGCTGATGATTTGAGTAACGGTTCATATCCTGCCAGACGAATGAATCTGTGATTGTTCCGTAATCCTGAAATTTTTCCTGCAGAGCCATCCAGGTTTCTTTGCCCAGGGGATTGCCCCCGCAAAAGGCACATGAAATTCCCTCCAGTCGTCTGGCCAGGGAGGCGAAAAAAAAGGGCCAATCGATGGGGTTGAGATAATGGCCGTTTTTGCGCAGCCGGACAGGGGTAGCGAAAGCATACTCGGAAGAGGGGGTATGGGTATTTTCCATCCACTGATGCCATGTAGTAGACTGAACGTGCACAGCGTCTTCGGCTGTGATGATCTGCCCATCATGCCGGATTTCTTTGATGCTGAACGGTAATCTGCGAGCCCCAATCCCAATTTTTTGAGATCGTTTGAGGGCTTGGATGACTACGGGTGTAAACATGGCGCACGTGCCAAACAGGGTAATGTCTAACTGTGATTGTAAGCCGGATTCTTGGGATTGGAAGATATATCCACGGGGAGAATCTCCGCCACCTGGACAGGGATTTGATTTCTCAAACAGGAGAAAATAGGGACAATGATCCCGGATAAGGCATTTTGGGCACGATGTATTTTTATTGAAAGGGCATACCAATGTTTTTATCTGCCAGCCAAGCACTCCCCGCCAGGCAGAGCCCTGGAATGGAGGCAGATGGCTGATGTCGGTAAACTGGAGACAACAGGAGAGCTGGATAACTTCGAGGTTAGAAAAAAGATGTGAAGATGAGAGCCTATTGTTTTTGTTCATATTTTTTTTTGCAGCTTAAGGCTAAAATGAAATAAATATAATTTCATACCTCTTTTGATACAAAAAAGAAATACAGTATTCTAAGCCATGATATAATAGAATTTTCGGATTTTTTCTCCTACTGCGACATGAATAGTACCACGATAACAGTGCTATATGTGTCTAATAATCAGCCTGTTGTGAATATTGAGAGTTACATTGTTCAGAATTCTATAAACATTTTTCGCGTACAGTGTTTTGTATATAAAAAGATAGTGTCGTATTTTAGATGAATATGTATGCCTGTATTTTTATCTATATGCCTCTTAACTATTCTCAGCTAGTCAGTTTTTCCTAACGAATTGAAAGGATAGCCAGTAATGGCTGCCTGAGTAGTAGATTTGACAATCAGCCCTACTCAAGTCTTTCTGAGCAAAAAATTTGTTTCAACTAAAAACTATTTAGAGGCATAACGATAAAAATCAATAACCTGAGCGTCTCAAACTTTACCCTTCGCGGTGAAAAAAGAATTGAACAGTGATAACCTGTTCGAAAACTATGGGTCTGAAACTGGGTTTGGTTTAGTGAACTCTTTTGTTCTTATCATCGTTTGGATTATTGCCATGATTTTCCCCGAGCATAAAAAAACCTGCATCATCAACATGCAGGTTTTTTTATGCCTATTTTTTACGTATGCTATACAGCAGCAATCCGGGTCGTAAGTCTTTGTTTTTACCCCTATCTGTGTACACATCGCATTACTGATCAATAGTACGTTAATTTTCTTATACTGCGTAGTGGTCAGCAGTATGAGGAAATTTGTTATGTGGTGTGGTGGTGGGTGGGGGAAATAGGGGTTTTTTAGACGACGAAGGAGAGCACTACAGGTATGGTTATGGCCGACAGCAGTGTCTGGGCTGTGATGATGGCGGCCATGAGTTCGTGGTCGCCGCCCATGACCCTGGTCAGGATGAAGGAAGAGACCGAAACCGGGATGGAAGCGAAGATGATACACACAGCCAGGGGAATGCCGGTTACGCCGAAGAGAATGGCGATGCTCCAAGCTATGAGCGGGAAAAGAGCAAGACGGAATGCCGCGCTGATGAGCACATCCCGTCTGCCTTGAAAAATGGCCAGAAGAGAGAGGCCTGCTCCAACCGAGAGCAGGCCCATGGGGAGTGACGCACTGCCCAAAATACGCAGGATTTCGGCTGCTGCGGTCGGGATGGTCGCGTTACAGCCGTTGATGGCGAAACCAGCCATACAGCTGAGGATGAGGGGGTTGCGAAACAGCTGGATCACGGTGTTTGTAATACCGGCCCCGGAATGTCCATGGCCGTGGCGCTCCAGCACCGAGACACTCAGAATATTGACCAGGGGGATAGAGACCATCATGACCACTGCGGCCAGGGACAGGCCGAGATCGCCGAACAGTCCGCCGGCAATGGATAGTCCGATGTAGGTATTGGGTCGGATGGAACCCTGGAAGATGGAGGTGAAGGCAGGGCCGTCGGATTCAATCGTGTGTTGGAACATCACCAGAATGGCCGCAACCATGCAGATGGCCCCGCAGAAGGATGCTTCCATCTGCCATACCGGCTGGTCAGTGAGGTGGATGCTGCTCAGTTTATCGACAAGCAGAGCCGGGAACAGAACATAATAGGTCAATTTTTCCGCATGGGGCCAAAAATCTTTGCTGGGAAAATCAAAGCGACGCAGGAGGAAGGCTATGAGGATGAGGCCGAAAACCGGAAGAATGGCGGAGACGGGATGCATGGTCGAAGTTGGTTGCAGGATGTTGAAAATATGCAATTTGTTCCTGATCCATTATCCTGTCAATGACGTTTATGTGAATATTTTAAGCATATTGCGCCTTTCCTGGCTCTGGATACAATTATTCAGGGATGTCCTTTTTAAGGGAATTCAGGCGGTTATAAAGGGTGCGCAGGGAAATACCAAGCGTGCGAGCTGCCTGGGTTTTATTACCACCGCATGTATTGATGGCAGTGTGGATATCCGCTGCTTTGATGTTTTTTTTCGTGATGTCCCGCTTCATTGTGGGCGGAGACAACAGCTGTTGCATACCCCCTGGAATGGTAAGGCGGTGCTGAATATGCTCTGGCAAAAGAAGGGGCGCATCGTACATGAAGGTTGCCCATTCAATAAGATTTTTTAATTCCCGCACATTGCCGGGCCACGGATGATTCAGGAGAAGTTCACATGTGGCCCGGCTGATGTTGTGGAATCCTTTGTTCCGTTTTTTTGAGGAGAGTAGCAGCATCATACGGGCAAGGGGCAGGATATCTTCCCTGCGTTCGCGCAAGGCCGGAATATGGATATGTCCGACT